>JAJDNO010000025.1 GCA_022340615.1 Gallionella sp.
GTTGCCGTGCCCGACCGCCATCACCACCGCGCCCATCAGCAGCGCAGTGGTCAGGTTGTCGGCGACCGAAGAAATGAAAAACGCCAGAATGCCGGTAACCCAGAACAGCGTGCGGTAGCCGAAACCCTTGTGGACCAGCCACGACCGCAGCGCCTCAAACACCTTGCGCTCCTCCATCGCGTTGATGTAGGTCATCGCGACGATCAGGAACAGCATCAGTTCGGCGTATTCTTCCAGATTGTGGCGCAGCGCCGTTTCGACCACGTGCGGCACGTCATGCGCCTGGTAATACCACGCAATCAGCCCCCAGATGATCCCGGCCGCCAGCATCACCGGCTTGGATTTGCGCAGATGTGTGAATTCCTCCGCCATCACCGCCAGGTAGGCGATGAAGAACAGCACCACGGATGCGATACCCACCCAGCTATTGTTCAGTTCCAGTATCTCTGTTCCTTCCGCGGCGAATGCCGTCAGCGGCAGGAGCAGCAGTGCCATAAGCAGGCCAAGTCGCTTCATCGGGGATTTATTCCAGAGCTAGCTATTGAGGTCTGTCTGACATACACCCGGGGCTTAAAACACCGCACGATTCAGTACCATGTGCGCACCTATGCTGGCCGCGTAACCCAGCGCGATCACCGGCGCCCATTTCAGGTGTCCAAAGAAAGTATAGGCGCCGCGCGCCTGACCCATAAGCGCGACGCCGGCCGCCGAGCCAATCGACAACAGCGAACCACCCACTCCGGCCGTCAGCGTGACCAGCAGCCATTGGCCAACGGACATGTCGGGCTGCATGGTCAATACCGCAAACATCACCGGGATGTTATCCACCACCGCGGAGATCACGCCGACGGCGATATTGGCATTCGTAGCACCCCAGTCCACGTAGATGATTTGCGAAATCAGGCCGAGATAGCCGATAAAGCCGAGCCCGCCCACGCACATCACTACCCCGTAAAAGAAGAACAGGGTATCCCATTCCGAACGCGCTACTTCGCGGTAGATGTCGAACGCAACCGGGCTGCCGATCTGCGCGGCATGGGCCTGGGCCCTGCCGCTGGTGGTTATCCTGAGATAGAAGGCGTAAAACTTCAGCACACCCATGCCGGTCAGCATGCCGATCACCGGCGGCAATCCCAGCCTGCTGTGGAAACTGACCGCCAGCGCGATGGTCAACAGGAACAACGCCACGATGGGCAGTGCGCCGCGTTTCATCCCGACCATCTCGCTGCCGCCTTCGGGTTTTCCGGTCGGCACGAAGAAATGCATGATTGCAGCCGGCACTATGAAGTTCACCATGGCCGGGATGAACAGGTAGAAGAACGTCCAGAATCCGATCGCCCCGTTGCTGGCGACGATGCTCTTCTGCCACACCATCAGCGTGGTAATGTCGCCGAACGGCGAGAACGCACCGCCGGCATTCGCCGCGACAACCAGGTTGATGCAGCCCAGCACCACGAACCGTTTGTTGCCGTGCCCGACCGCCATCACCACCGCGCCCATCAGCAGTGCAGTGGTCAGGTTGTCTGCCAGCCCGGAGAGGAAGAAGGCTATCCAGCCGGTAACCCAGAACAGCGTGCGGTAGCCGAAGCCCTTGCGTATCAGCCACGACCGCAGCGCCTCAAACACCTTGCGCTCCTCCATCGCGTTGATGTAGGTCATCGCAACGATCAGGAACAGCATCAGTTCGGCGTATTCTTCCAGATTGTGGCGCAGCGCCGTTTCGACCACGTGCGGCACGTCATGCGCCTGGTAATACCACGCGATCAGCCCCCAGATGATCCCGGCCGCCAGCATCACCGGCTTGGATTTGCGCAGAAGCGTGAATTCCTCCGCCATCACCGCGAGGTAGGCGATGAAGAACAACGCCACGGATGCAATACCCACCCAGCTATTGGTAAGGTCCAGCTTCTCCGCCCCTTCCGCGGCGATCGCCATCAGCGGCAGGAACAGAAGTGCCATAAGCAGGCCCAGTCGCTTCATAAATAATTCTCCCGAAAATTTCACATGCATGGCATGACAATGATTCAGATCTGGCTGCATTCTAACCGAGCATGCCGGGATATCTAAATACGACCATGCTGCCGTGAACTACCACGGGATCATCACTGCAGCGGTACAACATTCAACTGGTGCGATAAATCCAGTCTCGCCGCATCAGCCACTTCTCGATCTCGACTGCCAGCAGCACGATGCTGGCAATCGCGATACATATCGTCAGCTCACCGGCATCAAGCGGTTCGGTTTTGAATACCGGATTCAGTGCCGGAACGTAGATGGTCGCCATTTGCAGCACAAAGGTGAACAGGATGGTTAACGTCATCGGGCGGTTGGAAAACAGCCCGATCGAGAACAGCGATTCTTTCTCGGAACGTATTGCCATCACGTGGACGAGCTGCGCCAGGGTCAGCACCGTGAACACCATGGTCTGCCAGTGTGCCGAGCCGCTGCGCAATGCCCATGCCTGGACCAGCAGCGTGAATGCCGCCATCAGCAGGCCCACCCAGACCATGTGCTGCCACATTCCGTGCGCAAAAATGCTTTCCTGCGGCGGCCTGGGCGGGCGACGCATGATGCCGCGTTCGGCAGGCTCCGCGGTCAGAGCGAGAGAAGGCAGTCCGTCTGTAACCAGATTGATCCACAGTATGTGTATCGGCAGCAGCGGGATCGGCAGGCCCAGAAACGGTGCGAGGAAGATAGTCCAGATTTCCGCGGAGTTGGTGGTCACCGCATAACGGATGAATTTGCGGATGTTGTCGTAGAGGCGGCGCCCTTGCCGCACCGCGTGCACGATGGTCGCGAAGTTGTCGTCGAGCAGCACCATGTGCGCCGCCTCGCGCGCCACGTCGGTCCCGCCCTTGCCCATCGCGACACCGATGTTCGCAGCCCTGAGCGCGGGCGCATCATTGACACCATCGCCGGTCATCGCGACGACCGCGCCCTTGTCCTGCAAGGCCTTTACGATCCTGATTTTTTGCGCCGGGTCGACGCGCGCATATACCCGGATATTCTCCACCTGTTCCTCGAAGGCCGCCTGGTCGAGTTGCGACAGTTCGCTGCCGGTCTTCACGCGTCCAACGTCGTCGGCCTGGTCTTTGCCGGCAAGAATGCCCAGTTCGCGTGCAATCGCGCGCGCGGTTGCTGGATGATCCCCGGTAATCATCACCGGGATGATGCCGGCGGAACGGCATTGCGACACTGCTTCTTTCGCTTCACTGCGCGGCGGGTCGATCAACCCCGCGAAGCCAAGGAATATCAGGTCCGCCTCGACCGCAACGTGGGGCGCGCCGTCAGGCAGTACCGGCCAGCGGCGAAATGCAAACGCAAGCACGCGCAGGCCGTCAGCGCCCATCGCCTCGGCCTGCCGCAGCAGCACCGCGTGGTCGATATCACTCTCGCCGCTGCTGCCAAGCTTGCTTACACACAGCGGCAGGACGGCCTCGGGTGATCCCTTGGTATAGGCGATCACTTCCTGGCCGGCGCGATGCAAGGTGGTCATGCGCTTGCGCTCGGCATCGAACGGCAATTCCATCAGCCGCGGCGCCTTCTGTTCCAGCGAGGATTTGTCGTAGCCCGCCAGCTGCGCGGCATGCAACAGTGCGGCCTCGGTCGGTTCGCCGCGAACCCTGCCATTGCGGTCGATATGCGCATCGTTGTTCAGCGCAAGCGCCTGCAGCAAGGTCGCCCAGGGCTCACCCTCGACCGGCCAGGTTTTGTGCAGTACATCGTCGGCAAACAGGTGGGTGGTGTGCATCCTGTTCTGGGTAAGCGTGCCGGTCTTGTCCGAGCAGATATAGTTCACTGAACCCAGCGTTTCAACTGCTGGCAGGCGGCGTATCAGCGCGTGCTGTTTGATCATTTTGCGCGCACCCAATGCCAGCGAGATCGTCACCACTGCGGGAAGCGCTTCCGGAATCGCAGCCACCGCAAGGCTGACTGCCGTCATGAACATCAGCAGCAGAGGTTCTCCGCGCAATACGCCGATCACGAACACCAGCACGCAGATCGCCAGTGCCGCCCATGCGAGCCGCTTGCCAAAAGCCGCCAGCCTCTTCTGCATCGGCGTTTTTGCTTCACTGTCTTCGCTGAGCATTGCGGCTATCTTGCCAAGTTCGCTGCGCATCCCGGTCGCGACGACAAGTCCGCGCGCACGGCCATAGGTGACGATGGTGCCCTTGTAGGCAAGATTGATAAGGTCTCCCAGCGGCATGTCAACGATATCAAGTGCAGCGGTCTGCTTCTCAACGGCAACCGATTCGCCGGTCAGTGCCGACTCGTCGATCTTGAGTCTTGCCGACTCGATGATGCGCAAATCGGCCGGCACCACATTGCCCGCTTCCAGCAGGACCAGATCTCCCGGCACCAGATCAGCCGCGCTGACAGATTCGATGCGACCGTCGCGGACCACGTGCGCTCCGGATGCCGCCATCTGCTTTAGCGCAGCCATCGCGCGTTCGGCCCGGTATTCCTGGACGAAACCGATCGCCGCATTCAGCAAAACGATCACGATGATCGCAATGGTGTCCTCGATATCGCCGACAAAGCCGGAAATCGCCGCTGCGCCGATCAGCACGATGATCATGAAATCGCTGAACTGTTCGAGCAGCATGCGCCAGGGCGAACGCGCGCGCTTTTCCTTCAGTTCATTTACGCCGAAGTGTTCCAGTCGTTTGGCTGCTTCGTCCGGATTCAGGCCCGTTGCGGGGTTGGTATCAAGGCGCTGCGCGGCCTCGTCGGCGCCCAGCGTGTGCCAGTCGACGTTTTCAATGTGCATGTTCGAAGAGCATCCAGGAATTGAGCACATACAGCATGAACAAGCCCAGGCTCACCCAGGTCAGGCCCACTACGGTTCGCCCCTGCGGCCGGAATGTCAGGCCCACTGCCACCAGCGCACTCATCATCACCGCGGTAAATGCGGTCAGCGCATGGCTGGCATCAACATTGGCAAGCAGCGGACCTTTGCGATAAAACAGGTCGTCAACAGCCAGTATGATGATATCGAACAGATTGCTGCCCAGCAGGTTGGCGATCGCCATGTCCAGTGCGCCGATGCGCAATGCCGAAACCGTAACCGCGACTTCGGGTGCAGAGGTCACACCGGCGACCAGCATGGTCCCGACAAAACTTCGCCCCCAGCCCATCAATTCGGCAATGTCCTTGGCAATAAACGGCAGCCACGAACCGGCAATCACCACGGCAAGGGCTGACAGCGCATAACCCTTGACGGCGCTGCGCAGCGTTGCATCCGGATAACGTTCGGCAGACTCCTCGGTATATTCGACCACCGTGCGATGCTCGTAGCTGTGAACAGCGCGCATCGCAACGAGATAGACCATCATGATGAACGGCGAGTAGAAGCCGACTTGGCCGAATGCCGGGCTCATGCCGGCGCGATCCAGCAACAGGCTGAAACCGGCGAATGCGATCAATAGAGAACCCAGCGAAGCCGACAGGATGTGGCCCTGCGCGGCGCGGCTATACAGCGTCTCGCGCTTGTACATACCGTCCAGCATCACCAGGATTGCGAGGTTGAACACCGTGCTGCCGAGCACGTCGCCGACCGCGATATTGGGCGCATCGGCAAAACTGACCGAGGAAATGCCGGTGGCCAGTTCAGGAAGCGAGGTCGCGGTAGACAGCAGAATAAGGCCGACCCATGAGGCTGACATCCCGGTTTTGTCGGCGATGATATCGCCGTAGCGTGACAGGTAATATCCCGCATAGCCGATGACCGCGAGACAAATCCACAGTTCCAGCCAGATCAGCATTTGAGAATAATCCTTTCTGCATGGGTGGCGGAATGATACAACGAACCGGAGGCTGTTTAAGTTTCGCGGTACAACGTCCAGCGCTGAACAGCTATCGAACGGATCGCGCGATGCCTGTTATCGCGCCTGACCCTGCTTCATTTCTTCTCCAGCACGATCCCGCGGAACCACCCTCCGGCAAGCAACGGCATATCGCTGACCTTTTGCAGCTCCGGTACTTCGCACAGCACGTTTTCGAACACCACATCCAGTCTCGTTGCGATTCGCCGTGACAACGGATTGAGCAAGCGACGCAGCAGCGCGATCTGGCGCGGGCGCAGGAATTTGTCGAAGATCACAATTGTGCCGCCGGGTTTCAAAACGCGAGCGGCCTCGCTGAGGCATTTTGCCGGATACGGCACGACTGCCAGAATCAGGTGCAACACGACATGATCGAACTGCGACCCGGCGAACGGCAACGCCATGCTGTCACCCATGACCCATTTTATCTGCAATCCTGTTGCACGCGGCTTGGCGCGTTCCAGCATGGCGGTGCTGAAGTCGATGGCGGTGTAATGATGCAGTTTCGGTAACAGCGGAAGATCAAGACCGGTACCTATACCGCTCAGCAATACCCGCTTGGGCTGCTCTGTCGGAAGGGAACGCAACATCTGGCTGCGTGCGGCCTGCAGCGGACGCGACACCACCAGATCGTAGATCGGCGCGATCAGTCCGTAGCTTCGCTTCAGAAATCCGTTTTCGCGCCAGGGCAAATCCTGAGTATCCATGATGCCCCTATCGCAACAGTTTGATGCCGGGTATTTTAGCCTGCGCAATCGCTTGCGCCAGTACTTCGACCGCCTGCACCCGGGCAAAACTCTTGCGCCAGGCCAGCGCAATACGCCGGGACGGCACCGGTTTGGCGAATGGGATGACCTTCAGCAGCGGGTTGCGATAGCGCGCGCTGTTCGCCGATGCGGGCAGCACGGTGATGCCAAGGCCGGAAGCAACCATGTTGCGTATGGTCTCGAAAGAAGTGCCCTGCTGGATATCCGCGCCCTTTCGTTCGAGCTCGGGACAGGCTTCCGCAACCTGATTGCTGAAGCAGTGCCCTGAATCGAGCAACAGGACTTTTTCGGCGGAAAGTTCCTTGGCCTTTATGCTGCCCCGCTTCGCCCAGTGATGAACTTTGCTGATTACGACCTCGAACGGTTCGTCATAAACGGCCTGCGTGGCGATGCCCGCATCGCCGTATGGCAGCGCAATGATGATGACATCCAGCTTGCCATTGCGCAGCAGCGTATCCAGATTGGCTGTGATATTTTCCTCGATTTCCAGCGGCATCTCCGGCGCGATTTTTTTCAGCGCAGGAACCAGGTCAGGAAGCAGGTAGGGACCGACGCTGTAGATGATGCCGAGCCGCAGGATACCGGCCAGCTGGTCCTTGCCCTGCTTGGCGATTTCACGGATGTGCTCGACTTCTTCCAGTGTGCGCTGCGCCTGACCGACGATCTCGGTGCCGACCGGCGTCATGGAAATGTTGTTTTTTCCGCGTTCGAATATTTTCAGCCCAAGTTCTTCCTCGAGTTTCTGTATCGCCAGCGACAGCGCGGGCTGGCTGATAAAGGACTTCTCGGCGGCGCGGCGGAAATTGCGTTCCTGCGCTACCGCGACGATATAGCGCAATTCATTCAGCGTCATGGTGTCTCCAGGCTGGAGTTGCCGGATTGATATTGATTTGTATAATAAATCAAGTTGTTTGAATATTTCAATTGGGTTTATTGAACAAATGGGTCTATATTTGCTCTGTGGATCAGCAACCACCGTTTACAGATAGTTCATTTCAACTTTCCAACAAGGAGATCAATCATGGAACTCAAAGGATCCAAAACCGAAAAGCACCTGAAAGACGCCTTTGCCGGCGAATCCCAGGCCAACCGTCGTTACCTGTATTTCGCAAACAAGGCTGACGTTGAAGGCTATGCTGACGTCGCCGCGCTGTTCCGTTCCACCGCAGAAGGTGAGACCGGCCATGCTCACGGCCACCTGGAATACCTGGAGCAATGCGGCGACCCGGCGACCGGTCTGCCGTTCGGCGGAACCCAGGACAACCTGAAGAGCGCAGTCGCAGGCGAGACCCACGAATACACCGACATGTATCCGGGCATGGCCAAGGATGCACGCGCGGAAGGGTTCAACGAAGTCGCCGACTGGTTTGAGACACTGGCCAAGGCCGAGCGTTCACACGCGAACCGCTACCAGAAAGCCCTGAACGAACTGGGTTGATAGCAATTTTCCGGCACGGATTGCATAAGGCGATCCGCGCCGTTTTTTTCGAACTCAAGCACGAGGTACGAAATGGCTGAAGCCACACGCGAAGGCAACCTGAATGCCCCCATCCGCCATCCGCTGGACTGGCAGAATCCCGATTTCTACAACGAAGAGTCGCTGTTCAAGGAAATGGAGCGGGTGTTCGATATCTGCCACGGCTGCCGCCGCTGTGTCAGCCTGTGCCAGTCTTTCCCGAGTCTGTTCGACCTGATCGACGAGTCGGAGACGATGGAAGTGGACGGCGTAAAGAAGGACGATTACTGGAAGGTAGTCGAGCACTGCTATCTTTGCGACCTCTGCTACATGACCAAATGCCCCTATGTTCCGCCGCACGAGTGGAACCTCGATTTCCCGCACCTGATGCTGCGTGCGAAGTCGTTTCATTACAAAAACCGCGGCACCAAATTGCGTGACAGGATACTCACCAGCACCGACACCGTCGGCAGACTAGCCGGCATCCCTGTCGTTGCCCAGACGGTAAATGCCGTCAACAAGATCGGCGCGGCGCGCAAGGTGCTCGAAGCCGTCGCAGAAATCCATGCCGATGCATGGGTTCCGGAATATTCAAGCAATCCGCTGCGCAGCCGCCTTAAGAAGCTGCCGCTCGATACAGCCGGCGAGCCCGCGGGCAGAACGAAGGGCAAAATTGCCCTGTTTGCGACCTGCTACATGAACCGCAACGAACCAGGCCCCGGCGAGGACATGGTCGCAGTGTTCGAACACAACGGCATACCCGTCACCATTGCCGAGAAAGAGCGCTGCTGCGGCATGCCCAAACTTGAACTGGGCAACCTGGACGCGGTACGCGAAGCGAAAGATACCAATATCCCGGTGCTGGCTAAACTGGTCGATGCCGGCTGGGACCTGACCGCGCTGGTGCCATCGTGCGTGCTGATGTTCAAGCAGGAATTGCCGCTGATGTTCCCGGACGATCCGGACGTGATCAAGGTAAAGAACGCCTTTTATGATCCGTTCGAATACCTGATGCTGCGCCACAAGGAAGGCAAGCTTAAGACCGATTTCAGCACCGGGCTCGGCAAGGTGTCCTACCATGCGGCCTGCCACCAGCGCGTGCAGAACATCGGCCCCAAGACCAGGGAATTGCTCGCATTGATCCCGGGCTCCGAGGTCGACATCATCGAGCGCTGCTCGGGACACGACGGCACCTATGCGGTTAAAAAGGAATTTCACCAGTATGCGATGAAGATCGTCCAGCCGGTGGTGACCCGGGTCAATCAGGCCCAGCCGGCGCACTACGGCAGCGACTGCGCGATGGCAGGTCACCACATTGCCCATGCACGCGCCGACGGCACAGCTCCGGAGCACCCGATTACTCTGGTTCGCATGGCTTACGGCTTATAGATAAACTTTACCAAGGAGAACGAAATGGCCAACGAAGGTTATCACGAGCCGGTGGAAAAGCTGTCCGCAGCGACAATGGACATGCACCGTGCAATCGTTTCGCTGATGGAGGAACTGGAAGCGGTGGACTGGTACAACCAGCGAGTAGATGCCGTTACCGATCCCGATCTGAAAAGAATCCTCGCACACAATCGCGATGAGGAAAAGGAACATGCCGCGATGGTGCTTGAATGGATACGCCGCCGTGATCCGGCATTCGATCATGAACTGAAGGACAACCTGTTCAAGGAGGGGCCGATCACCGGCCAGCATTGAAGACATGGCAAAACTCTCACACGGCAAGCTGATGACGCTGGAAGCCTATGCCAAGGCACGCAATGAGTTCCGTGCCAACGTGATGGCGCACAAGAAGAACCGCCTGGTCCATCTTGGCGACCATGTCACACTCATCTTCGAAGACGAACTGACGATGCAATACCAGGTCCAGGAAATGTTGCGGCTTGAACGCATGTTCGAACCGGAGCTGATCCAGGAAGAACTCGACGTCTACAACCCGTTGATTCCGGACGGCAGCAACTGGAAAGCGACGATGATGATCGAATATCCTGACGTTGAAGAACGCCAGCGCAGGCTCGCCGAGCTCACCGGCATCGAAGATCGCGTGTGGGTGAAGGCCGTCGGACATGATCGTGTGTACGCGATAGCCGACGAAGACCTGGATCGCACCACCGAAGAAAAGACTTCTGCAGTGCATTTCATGCGCTTCGAACTGACTCCGAAAATGATCGCCGCGCTGAAACAGGGCGCTGTATTAAGCATGGGTGTCGACCACCCGGCCTATCAGGCTACGCTCGATCCGGTCCCTGACGCTGTGCGAGCTTCCCTGTTGCACGATTTGCAAGCCTGACAGGCTTGCATCACGCCGGGCAAACCGGCTCTCCACCCGATCCTGTCCAGAGTGCTGCGGAGTCAGGTTCGCCGCATGGTCAACCAATATAGTGCCATGCGGGAAAAAATTATCGCTTACCCAAGGAAAAATTTATGAAAGTATGGCAATGCATTGTTTGTGGTTTTATTTACGATGAAGCGGCCGGACTGCCGGCTGAGGGTATACAGCCCGGCACGGCCTGGGCTGATATTCCTGATAACTGGGCATGTCCGGAATGCGGTGTGGCAAAATCAGATTTTGAAATGGTCGAATTATGATTCATTCACAGACAACTCCTGCCGCCACTGGAAGAGCATGGATAAACCATGAAACCGATCGTCGTGCCGGGCTGTAGCTTGGCCGACGAATACACCGCCGAACCCAGGGCAATGCCAAACTACCGGTAATGAAAACACCTGACGCTTGGGCCGGAGTACAGCTGTCTGTTTCTGCACTCCGGCCAGATAGCCTCAGGAATTATTTCAGCCGAGCTGGATGGGGACGAACATCTTGGCACTCCCGCGGAGCACCAGCAGCGCGACATCCTTTTTGTGCTTCGAGACCAGGGAGCGCAGCTTCCTGGCGCTGCCGACCTTCTCGCCGTCCACCGACAGTATCACGTCGCCGGTCTGGATTCCTGCATTGGCTGCGGGTCCCTGGTCGACATTCTCGACCAGCAGGCCTTCCCCAACTTCGGCCTGCTTGCGTTCATCAGGGGTAAGCGGACGCACCTCCAGTCCGAGTCCGCCCTTGTCCCCGCTAACGGATTTTACGTCGGCACTGGCAATTTTCATTTCGCCGACATCCACCGACAAGTCCCTCGCCCTGCCATTACGCCAGACTTCGACTTTGGCTGTCGTGCCTGGTGCAATATCGGCGACCATGGACGGCAGGTCCTCGGAACTGTCGACCTGCTTCCCGTTGAACTTGAGGATCACATCACCCGGCTCGATACCGGCTTTTTCGGCCGGGCTGCCCTTTTCAACAGAACTCACCAGCGCACCGGTGGGCTTGTTAAGACCAAACGAACGTGCCAGATCCTGGTTGACTCCCTGAATCATCACGCCGAGCCTGCCCCTGCTCACCTTGCCATGATCGACCAGTTGCTTTTCCACTTTCATCGCTATGTCGATCGGGATTGAAAACGACAGCCCCTGGTAACCGCCGCTCTGGGTATATATCTGGGAATTGATACCGATCACCTCGCCGTTCAGGTTGAACAGCGGGCCGCCGGAATTGCCGGGATTGATCGGCACGTCGGTCTGCAGGAACGGGGTGTAATTTTCATCGGGCAGCGAGCGCGATTTTGCCGACACGATCCCCGCTGTAACGCTGTTTACAAACCCGAACGGCGAGCCGATCGCGACCACCCATTGACCGACACGCACGGTCTTTGAATCGCCTATCCTGACAGTTGGCAGGTTTTTCGCATTGATCTTCAGCACCGCCACGTCGGTGGGTTTGTCGATGCCGATCACTTTTGCCTTGAATTCCCTTTTGTCGGTGAGTTTGACAATCACCTCGTCGGCGTTCGCCACCACGTGCGCATTGGTCAGGATCACACCGTCGGAACTGACGATGAATCCGGAACCAAGGCCATGGGTAGGTATGCTGCTTTGCGGTGCCGGCGCCTGGAAGTGACGGAAGAATTGATAGAACGGATCGTTCGGATCCAGTTGCGGAAAGCCCTGAAAACCGGCAAGCCCGGTTTTTTCAGTACCGGAGACACTGATATTGACCACGGCAGGTCCCTGCTGGGCCGCGATCGTTTCAAAATCCGGCAGCCCGGCGGATGACTTCTGCAGCGACTGTTTGGTAACCGGCGTGACGGCTGCTGCCGTGTTCGTGGTGGCGTTGGCAACAGCGACCGGAGAAAACCCCCAGTAGACATACCCGCCTGCCATCGCAACGGCGACGACCAGCACAAACACACCATACTTCGCAAACTGCGGCAAAATTTTCGATTTCATGTTACGACTCCTTTATATCAGCAAAGCCATGACCGCCGCTGATTGCGGCCGAGATCACAAGCGCCTTGCTGGATTGATTATTACAGGCCCGTTTGGTATCCCGCATGGTTCGTAAGTTCGTTGGAATTTGCAACAAATTGTTTCCGGCCCGTCAAATCCGGATGCGCAGCAGGTTATCCAGCACGATGCCGAAAAACACAGCAGCGCCGAACCAGTTGTTATGCAGGAATGCCCGGAAACACCGATCGCGCTGTCGTCCGCGTATCAGCGTGTAGTGATAAATTGCAATGCATGCCGCAATCGCCAGCCCTGCGTAATAAACCCAGCCCAGCCCGACCATCTGCCCGGCCAGCGACAGCAGAGCCAGCGTGACCGCATAGCACCCTGTCACCGCAGCCACATCGTAGCGGCCAAACAGCAATGCCGCCGAATGTATGCCGAGATGGATATCATCGTCACGGTCCACCATCGCATATTCCGTGTCATACGCGATCGCCCAGAACACATTTGCAACCAGCATCAGCCAAGCCACCGGCGGCACGCTGCCGAGCTGCGCTGCAAATGCCATCGGAATGCCGAAGCCGAATGCAATGCCGAGATAGGCTTGCGGGATCGCCAGGAAACGCTTGGTAAACGGATAGCTGGCCGCAAGGAACACGGCAGGAAACGACATCAGCAGCGTCAGTTCATTCAGCGGCAGGATCAGCACAAACGCGGCAAGCGAAAGACCGACCGAAACCCAGACAGCCTCGCGCGGCGTGATACGCCCGCTGGTGACCGGCCGCTCCCGTGTGCGCTTGACATGTCTGTCGTAATCGCGATCCGCAAAATCGTTGATCGCGCATCCGGCCGAACGCATCAGCACCGTACCCAGCACGAAGATCAGCACGATATGCCATGCAGGGTTTCCCGCGCCGGCGATCCAGACACCCCACAGGGTAGGCCACAGCAGCAGCAGGATGCCGATGGGGCGATTCAGCCGGGTGAGCTGCAGATATAGTGTTAGTCGTTCTGTGAGCGTCATGTCTAAATCAAAATGCTTGCGTTTATGTCGGCGTCCTGGCAAATCAGATCACTAAAGTATCAGGACCAGCAGCATTAGCTGTAGTACTGCCTGTTCGAATCTCCTGACCGGCTATTTCAGGATCGCCTCTATATCCGGAAGCGCTGCTTCCATCGCACGTACGCCTTCCGCGATTGCTTCTTTGGAGCGATGAAAATCCAGCAGCCCGAGCGCAGCCAGGCGCGGGGAAACGATAACGTCGGGGGGGTCCCCGGACATGCGACTGCGGCTAATGCGCACCTGCATGATATTGATGCTGCTTGTGATCACGTCGAGTATCGAGGGAAGTCTGGGCTCGTCTTCCGAACGTTCGGGCATGAATGCGCCCAGATTTTCCTGCAGCTTGCGCTTCCATTCACTAATCTCGCCGGATGGTTTTTCCGGTTCTTCCAGCCGGTGGCGACTCAGACGGTTTGAATTCAGGTCGACCGCGATCACGATATCGGCACCCATCGCGCGTGCCAGCGATACCGGCACCGGATTGACCAGGCCGCCGTCGACCAGGACCCTGCCTTCATGCACCACCGGCATGAACAAAGCGGGCAGCGCAATAGAAGCGCGCACCGCGTCCAGGGTCGAACCCTCACGCAACCACACTTCGGTTCCGGTATCCAGCGCAGTGGCCACCGCGGCAAAAGGAATGGCCAGTTCCTCGATCGGGCGGTCAATGAATTTTCTGCGGAAGAACTCCATCAACCGTTCGCCCTTGATCATGCCTCCGTTCATGCGCACATCCATGAACGAAAGCACGTCTGCGAAACTCAGCCCGCGCAACCAGTTCTCGAAGCCATCCAGTTCTTCGGCTGCATAGGCCGCACCCACCAGCGCACCGATCGAAGTCCCGCATACCAGGTCCGGGCGTATCCCGGCTTTCTCCAGCACACGGATCACGCCAAGATGCGCCCATCCGCGCGCTGCGCCGCTCCCAAGCGCAAGCCCCACCCGTAATTTTCGAGCACCATTCATTCAAGGTCTCCCGGCATATCCACTGCTGCTTCCCGCCGCCTTTCATACTGGAATCTTTACGCCCAAGCCCGCGGGTGCCGGGCAGAAGCACCGGGTCCAAATCCGGTCTACTGGGTCCGCGACTAATTACTGTGCATCAGGTTGAGCTGCCTGGCGATGATGTCATGGTTCAGCCAGAGCACCGGCCCGGCGGGATTGGATGTTTCACGGAACATCAGCGGCCCGGTACCTTCCAGCACCAGCGCGCTCAGGATGTCGGTCACGAGCGCCTTGCGGTCCTTGTGCATCTGGGTGATCTCTTCCGAAGTGCCGATCATCAGGTCCGCCAATTCCGCAGAATTATCCATCGGCCATGCCTCGAAATTCCTGAACTTCTTCATCACGCTGCTGGCGTTGTAGTCGGAGATTTTCTTCAGCAGCTTGTCCAGTGCCTGCTCGTCCTGGAACAGCGCGCGGCAGGCTTGCCACTGGGTATCGGCCCATGCTCCGCCGTTTTCCTTTTTCAAGGCCTTGAGCAGCGGGAACAGCGAAAGTTCGACTCCGACAAAGATGTCGGAGGAGTTGGTGCGTATTTCGGGACAGTTGTAAACCGTGGCCTTGATTCCCTTAGCCCATGCAGCTTCGGCAACGCGTTCCAGACGCATCTTGGCGTGGCCCTGCGAGTAATTGGTGTAAGTCTGCCATTCGTAATCGCCGTCCGTCAGGATTTCGGTGCCGTGGTATCCGTATGCGGTATAACGCACCTGGCCGCCGGTTTTTTCGATCCGCGCGCGGATTGCTGCGCTGCCGTCTATCAGGTGCTGAAAGGTGTTCGCAGTTACCTCGTCGAAATTCATCAGGATCAGTTTGCCGAGGTCGCTGTCAAACAGCGCGCGCGAAGACAAGAAACGTTCGCCGCGCCCCTTGTATATGCGGTTCGCGATCGCCAGGAACACCTTCACCTTGGGTATCCCGCCGGCCATGGTATGCGAGAAAAAGACATTGCTGCCGTCCGGGATCATGCCGTCGATCTCGGCCATCACTTTGGTCACGGAATCCCTGAAACGCGTTACGCCGACTTTGCGGCATTTCTCGATTTGTTCCCAGTCGAGCTTGTCGTCCTGCCAGCTCTTCAGCGTCATGCCGGCCAGAAGATCTGTCGGCGTAGGTTCGCCCGGGGGTGCATCCAGATCGAATCCGGCCATCAGCGGTTCGTTGATGATGCGCCCGCCCAGATTGGATTCGGCCGCAGCCAGCTCTTCTCCGGTCAGGGGGCGCAGTACATTGTTCTCATCGCGCCTGCCAACGGTGATACCGATGATTGTCATGCCCGCCTTGCGCGCTTCATTGATCAGACCATTTGCGTAACCTCGGCCAAACAGCTCGCCAAACAATACAAAAACATCGCCTTTGCGAAATATGTTGGTCTGCGGAATATCACGTAATGGAATGGGTGCGATCATGAAAGCTGACTCCTGTCTGAGTTATAGCGCGAATTGTAATTTGATTTGATGCCGGCATCCTAATAATCTTGGCCTCGGCAAGGCATTGCGTACAGGCGTTGTCTAACCCGAAAATTGTTTCAAAAAGTTTACCCGCTGAACTTTGCGGTCAATTCCTGCTCTGTAAGAGTGACAGATCAATCAAGCCTGGCGGCAGGAAATCCTGCTCTGCGGCAACATCACTGATCCAGGAGCGGACATGAAAAGACTGAGAATACTTCCAGGCGCTGCAGGCGTTATTGCGCTGACCGCGTCCATAGGCTTCATCGACGGACAGCGCAAATTCGAAACGGAATCCCCGGCCAGAGACAGTATCGCAATGGTAAGCGCGCATGCAATTGCCCCGACCAGTGTTGCGCCCAGGCTGGTCGTGAAACCCGGCGGCTCTGCCTATCTGGTCGAAATCACGCGCGGGGACACATCGTCCGGGGTACTCGTCAATGCGCTGACCGGACAGGTGCTGATAGCCTGATTCGCACTATCTGCCCTTTGATCCCGTTTCCCCGACGGTTGGCACTCAGCCTTTCAGCAGCAGGATCCCCGGCAGGAACACCTCAGTGACCAACAGTGGCGCATCGCCAAGATGGAACAGCGAGCGACGTGCCCACAGCTTGGGCGGCAGGTCGTGCTGTAGCGCGGCTGCACGACGATACAGGCGATGTTTACTGCGCAGTGCCTGGTAATGCAGCGGCATGCGCTCCACCAGCGGGTGCGCGAACAGCAAGGCGCCGAGCGGTTTGCTGCCCAGCGTGCGCACCTCCGACCAGACGCCGCGCAGATGCGCTGCCGCCAGCGCGCTATGTGCGAACACCACCGGCAATCCGTCGGCATACAGGAATACTTCACGCGACCAGGCAAGCTGATGCGGCGCGAGTCCGAGCAGCGCAGATTCGTCCAGCGCGATGCGCGCGAGGCCGTTGCGCAGATTGAGCACCGCGAAATCCGAGCAGCGCTGCTGGATGCGCTGCGTCAGCGAGCCGCGATCGCGCAGCCACGGCGCAAGTTCCGAACCGCAGCCCAGCGGGCTGCCTCGCCAGAAGTTGTCGGTGTGTGGTGCGTTGCGGTGATCCTGATCAAGCGGGATTACGTTCATGTTTAATGGGCCCGTTCAAGCCGGCCCGGATTTTCCGGTTATTTCAAATTGTCGTATTCGGGAACGTAGTCCGGCCGGATCGCGGCCGCATACGAATCGCAATTACGTGCTTCGCTGATCCTGCCCTTCAGTCGCAGGCACTTGCCAAGATTGATATGGAAGTCGGCCAGGTATGAACGCAGGTCGAGTGCGCGCCGGTTCAGCTCGCGTGCGCGGCGATCGTCGCCGCGTTGTCCGGATAGAACCCCGAGATATTGCAGTGCGGTCGTATTTCTGGGCCGGTGTTCGAGCACCTGCCGGTATCCGGCTTCTGCTTCCGCCAGTCGCCCCGCATGATGATGCGCCATCGCGTTGTGCAGGATGAAGCTGATCCGCCCAGCCGGCAGCGTCGATGCGGCCTGTGCTTCCTGATTCGCGCCACAGCAGAATTGGTATTCCTTGCCGCTGCCGCACGGACATGGGTCATTCCGGCCCAGCGTGGCGAGCATCGGCGGAACACCGGCCTGCGGCGAGGACAGTGCAGCAAGCAACTCGCGTACTTCGCTGTCGCCCGGCACAACCTGCATGCGTCGATTCAGCGTCACCGCAGCCTCTTCCAGGCAGCCCAGTTCGATATAGTTCCGGCAAAGCTGAAGGTATGCTCGGCTGGCCACTGACGAGTCGGCCATGGCTGCGACGAAGCCATCCAGTTCCTGCTGCGGCATGATCGACCACATATGAAACAGGCCGTGAAAACCGAACGGGTCGTCGCTGGGGGCAATCGTCTCGTATGAAAATGCCTCGGCAACTTCTTCGGATGCAAACCGGATCCCGTACTTAGCTTCGAGCAACGTACGGTAGCGCCGTCCGATCGCTTCGTCTTCGGGCTCGAGGTCGACGATGTCCTCGTCCCGCAACGCATCCAGCAGCCGTCTGGAGCGCAGCGAAAAACCGCCATTGCCGACACGATGATTATCCTGGTACCAGTTCCACGGTGCGCCGATGTAGTCGTATTCGAGGAATTCAGGACGCCAGCTGTGCGGATTGATGATGTAGCCGTCCCACTGGACCAGCAGCATGTGTTCCGTATTGCAGTATTGGCCAAGCTCCTTGAGCACAAAGCGTGAGTATTCAGCAACCGAGCCGATGCGGGGAATCTCTATCATCCGGCATCCCGCCAGCTTGAAACGGTCTACGCGATCAGACAGGAATATCACATCGCCGAAATTGCACTGCAGTCCGCAGATATCCAGCGCGCGCAATGCGAGTGCAGGATTCAGGCAGTCAACCGCACACAGCGTTACCGAGGGCAGCTCCGGTATGGATTTGATTTGAGGATCGGTCAATTCAGGGTTGCCTTAAATTTCAAACTTCGCGCTTTTTCCGGGCCGGCGTCGGCCCCGAAAACGCAAACGGAAGGTGTCATTATAGAGTCCGGCGAGCCGGCTATCCACCGATGCTCAGACATGCAGGTAATCGTGCCGGTTGGCCATCCAGCGCTGCAGATGTGCCCGCGCTGATTCGGGGTGATCGCGCAGCAGTTGGTCGGCAGCCTGGCGCGCACGGTCCAGCAGTTCCTCATCCGCACTGATATCGGCAAAGCGCAGCATCGCAACCCCGCTTTGCCGCGCGCCCAGCAATTCACCCGGGCCGCGCAATTGCAGATCCTGCTGCGCAATTGCAAAACCGTCCGTGCTCTCGAAGATGATCTTCAGCCGCGCCCGCGCCAGTTCGGCAAGCGGCTGCTGGTAAAGCAGGATGCACAGGCTCTGCGCCGCGCCGCGACCGACCCTGCCGCGCAGCTGATGCAGTTGCGCCAGCCCCATGCGCTCGGCGTGGTCGATCACCATCAGGCTCGCGTTGGGCACATCGACGCCGACTTCGATCACCGTGGTGGCGACCAGCAATTGCAGTTCACCCGCCTTGAATGCTGTCATCACGCGTGCCTTTTCCGCATTGTCGAGCTTGCCGTGCACCAGGCCGACGCGCAGTTCCGGAAAAGTTTCGCCGAGAAGTTGATAGGTTTCCAGCGCGGTCTGCAGCTGCAGCGTCTCCGATTCGTCGATCAGCGGGCACACCCAGTAGGCCTGCTGCCCCGCAATGCAGGCTGCGCGCACCCGGTCTATCACCTCGTCGCGGCGTTCGTCGCTGACCAGCTTGGTGATCACCGGCGTGCGGCCCGGCGGCAACTCATCGATTACCGACACGTCGAGGTCGGCGTAATAGCTCATCGCCAGCGTCCTGGGTATCGGCGTCGCGCTCATCATCAGCTGATGCGGCTGCCGTTGACTCGATGTTATCGATGCGTCCGTTTCTGCAGAAGCTCCCTTGCCTTTTTTGTGAAGTGCCAGACGCTGCTGCACGCCGAACTTGTGCTGTTCGTCGACGATCGCCAGTCCGAGTTTGTGGAAGCTGACCTGCTGCTGAAACAAAGCGTGCGTGCCGATCGCGAGCAGCGTTTCTCCGGATGCGATGCGTTCGGCGGCGAGCTGTTTGTCCTTTTTCTTCAAGCTGCCGGACAGCCATACCGGTTCGATGCCGAGCGGTTCCAGCCAGTCGCGCAATTTCAGGTAGTGCTGTTCGGCAAGTATTTCGGTGGGTGCCATCAGCGCGGCCTGATAGCCGTTCTCGATCGCCTGCAGCGCGGCCAGCACCGCGACGACGGTCTTGCCGCTGCCGACATCGCCGAGCAGCAGGCGCTGCATCGGATGCGGCTGCGCCAGATCGCGGCTTACTTCGGCTAAGGTTCGCTGCTGCGCGCCGGTCAGCGCGAAAGGCAGGTTCTTGATCAGTCGTGCAGTCAGTTTTCCGTGCGGCACCAGCGCGGGAGCATTGCGCCTGCTGCGTTCGCGGTGATGCACGCGCATCGAAAGCTGTTGCGCCAGCAATTCATCGAACTTGATGCGCCGCCAGGCGGGATGGCTGCGCTGCTCAAGTGCCCTTGCCGATATCTCCGGCGTCGGGCTGTGCAACAGCCGGATGCTGTCGGCAAACCCGGTCAGATTCAGTTTATCCAGCAATGCATCCGGCAGCGTTTCACTCAAAAGCTGCGTTTCCAGTGCATTCGCGATCAACTTGCGCAACACCGGTTGCGCGAGGCCCGCGGTGGTCGGATACACCGGGGTGAGGCTTTGCTGCAGCGGCGTGCCGTCATCCACGCCGCGGCATTTCGGATGCACCATCTCCAGTCCGTAATACCCGGTGCGCGCCTCGCCGACCGCGCGTATCTGCCTGCCGACGGCAAGCTGCTTTTGCTGGCTGGGATAGAAATTCAAAAAGCGCAGATACAATTCGCCGCTGCTGTCCTGCAGGCGGCATAGCAGCGTGCGGCGCGGACGGAAGGCGATCTCGCTGTGCGTGATGATGCCCTGCACCTGTAAGGTCTCGCCGGACTGCACGCTCGCGATCGGCGCAAGATGCGTCTCGTCCTCGTAGCGCAACGGCAGATGCAGCAGCAGATCGGCGCGGTGATGGATGCCGAGCTTGGCGAGCTTGCTCAGCGTGGCAGGGGAAATTCTGGATGGTTGCACAACAGCCTGTTCCGATTCCAATTCGTCGGAAGCGAATCAGTCCTGCATTACCAGTACTCCATCCATCTCCACCAGTGCGCCGCGCGGCAGCGCGGCCACGCCCACTGCAGCACGCGCGGGATAGGGAGTGCGGAAATAAACGGCCATGATCTCGTTCACCTTGGCAAAATTTTCGAGGTTGGTCAGATACACGTTGAGCTTCACCAGGTCATTGAAGCTGCTGTCGGCAGCGCTCGCGACCGCACGCAGATTCTGGAACACGCGGTGTATCTGTGCTTCGATACCCTCGGTCATCTGCATGGTAACCGGGTCCAGGCCGATCTGGCCGGACAAATAGATCGTATCGTTGACGCACACTGCCTGTGAATAAGTGCCAATAGCGGCGGGCGCATCCGGGGTTTGGATGATTCTTCTGTTAGCCATGGCGCACTCCTTGAAATGGATCCGCGCCCGAATGGCGCAGACAATCGGATTTGTGACTATTATAGCCGCTTAAGCGATTGTCCCTAAGTGATGACGGTGGGCTGTTCTCTCCCGGTGCGCTCGCGCAATTCGGAGATTTGCGACGCGATGCCGATCAGTTCGGCCAGCAACAGTTGTGCATCCAGGTGATGCCTGGAAACGTCCGGCTCAAAGGATTCCAGATAGATACGCAGTGTCGCGCCGCCGGTGCCGGTGCCGGAAAGCCGGAACACGATGCGCGAGCCATCGGTGAACATGATGCGCACGCCCTGGCCGGTGCTGACACTGCCGTCCACCGGATCGGTATAGCTGAAGTCGTCGCATCTCTTTACCTGCAGATTTCCGAACTGCGCGCCCTGCAGCTCTGCAAAGCGGTCGTGTAACAGTTTCATCACGCTGTTCGCCGCATCGGCAGGGATGTCCTCGTAATCGTGACGCGAATAGACATTGCGCCCGTAGTGCGCCCAGTGCTCCATCAATATTGTCTCTACCGGCTGCCTGCGCGCGGCGAGTATGTTCAGCCAGAACAACACCGCCCACAATCCGTCCTTCTCGCGGATATGGTCCGAGCCGGTGCCGAAGCTTTCTTCGCCGCACAGGGTGACTTTGCCCGCATCCATCAGGTTGCCGAAAAACTTCCAGCCGGTCGGTGTCTCGAAGCAGGGAATGCCGAGTTCCCTGGCAACCCGGTCTGCCGCCGCGCTGGTCGGCATCGAGCGAGCAATGCCCGCCAGACCCCGCCGGTAGCCCGGCACTAGGTACGCATTCGCGGCGAGCAACGCAAGACTGTCGGAGGGTGTGACAAAGAAACGTTTGCCGAGGATCATGTTGCGGTCGCCGTCCCCGTCGGATGCCGCGCCGAAATCCGGCGCGTCAGCGCGATACATGATCTCGACCAGTTCATGCGCATAAGTCAGATTGGGGTCGGGATGGCCCTTGCCGAAATCCGGCAGCGGCACCGCATTCATCACGCTGTCCGGAAGCGCGCCAAGACGGTTCACCAGTATCTCCTGCGCATACGGGCCGGTTACCGCATGCATCGCGTCAAACCGGATCCTGAATCCGCCCTTCAGCAGCGAACGGATCGCCGCAAAGTCGAACAGCGATTCCATCAGTCCGGCGTAGGCCGCGACCGGATCGATCACCGAAACAGTCATGTCGCCGATTTCATGATCGCCGTCCCTGTCCAGCACGATGTCGGCCGTGTCGGCAATGTGGAATTCGGCTATTTTTCTGCTCGCCGCGAAGATCGCCTCGGTGACCGTCTCGGTTGCTGGCCCTCCGTTGCCGCCGTTGTACTTGATGCCGAAATCGCCTTCCGGCCCGCCCGGATTGTGGCTCGCGGACAGGATGATGCCGCCGTGGGTGCGGTATTCGCGGATCAGGCAGGAGGCGGCGGGCGTCGACAGGATGCCGCCCCTGCCGACCAGCACGCGCGCGTATCCGTTTGCCGCCGCCATTTTCAGGATAACCTGAATCGCCTCACGGTTGTAATATCGCCCGTCGCCGCCGAGAACCAGCGTCGAACCCGGCGGTGTGCCTATGGTATCGAAAATGGACTGCACGAAATTTTCCAGGTAGTGCTGCTGCTGGAACACCGGCACGCGCTTGCGCAAACCGGAAGTGCCGGGCTTCTGATCGGTAAAGGGGGTGGTTGCGACCGTACGGATCTGCATGCTCGTTCCTGTCTTGGCGTTGTGTCCTGATTGATATCTTACCATTGCCGCCTGGAAATTCAGCCTGCGCAAACCATGGAAGTCTGCCTGTGTCAGGGGAACTCTGAACGTTTCAGGCGTTGACGCTGCATCGTCCGGCGATTACATTTGCTGCAATGCCCGGATGAATTTCCGGTTTCCGGCATGACACGCATCAGGTACCCCAGCAATGAAAATTTTTGCAGCGCTCGTTCTGCTGTTCGTCCTGGCTCCCATCGTTGTGTCCGATGCGCGCGCGGTCGAAGTCGCGCCTTTTGCCGGCCATCGCTTCGGCGGCAGCTTCGAGGATGCCAACACTCTGTCCGGGTTCGAGCTTGCGGATGCGAACAGCTTCGGGGTGCTGCTCGATTTCGATCTGGAGCCCGACCAGCAGATCGAGATATTCCTGAGCCGACAGGATACTCAACTGACCACTTCCGGCACATTCACCGGCAATCCGCTTTTCGATCTCAGCATCGACTACTACCACATTGGCGGACTCTACCTGTTGCCGGATGACGGGCCCATGCATCCCTTTGTATCGGGCACCTTCGGCCTGACGCGCATGGTTCCGAAGCGCGCCGACCTCACCACGGAAAACCGGCTGTCGCTGTCGCTGGGCGGCGGCGCTAAATTCTTTTTTTCCGGAAACGCCGGCGTGCGTTTCGATGTGCGCGCCATATACACCATGCTCAATGCCGACACCTCTGTGTTCTGCTCCGGGGGATGCACAATCAGGGTCCGCAGCAACGGCTTTGTGCAGATCGAAGCGGGCGCGGCGTTGCTGATGCGCTTCTGAACGGCAGGAAAACCGCACTGCCCGGCCGCCGGCCACTATTGACGGGCCTCCGCACCGGGTTTACATTCTCGTCCGTAGATACTCTCTCAATCCAGCGGGCCCTGATCACATGAAAAGAATCGCAGCGATATTCGCAGTCCTCGTTTTGTTCCCGGTCATTTCTTTCGCATCCCAGGATACGGATGCAATGAAAACAGGCGCACCTTCGGATGCTGCCGCACCGGCATCCGAAAGCCGTGTCTATGTGGTAAGCGGTGATGTGTACGTGACGCAGGGAAAACATCCAGCTCATCGTGTCGTCAAAAGCGAACCCATTGCATCCGATACGCTGGTCGAGACCCGCAATGGCAGCGCCGCACTGCTGAAATTCGCGGACGGCCAGGTAGTCACGATGCAGGCCAATTCGTTATTCAAGGTGCGCGAATATCGCTACGACCCCAAACACATCAGCAACAGCAGTGCCGTTTTTTCGATGTTCCAGGGCGGAATGCGCTTCATCACCGGATTGATTGGCAAACTTAACCATCAGTCGTTCAGGCTTTCCACACCGAACGTAACCATCGGAATACGCGGGACCGAATTCATGCTGGTCATGGACGGACACTCGATGTACAGCCGGGTGTTGAAAGGAAAGATCGCGATGACGAATGCAGCCGGCATGAAGGTCGTCCGGGCAGGCCATACCGCGGTCGTGTCTTCCTCCGTCAAGTTGGCATCCCTGGTATCCGGTTCTGCAATCCCGGCAGGCACGTTCGGTGCACTGCTGGCAGTACCGGTCGAACCTTCCGCAATCCCGGCGCCCGCTCCCGAACCCCCACCCGTACCTGCGATGCCGGTTGCCACACCCGTTGCAGCAGTCCCTGCGGCTGCTGAAACTGCTCCTCCCATTGAGACGGCGCCGCCAGCAATTCCGGAAGAATCTCCCGAGCCCGAGGCTGCAGACGAGATGGACAGGAACAGCCGCTCCGATCTGGCCGTGGTTGGCAAGGTCGGCTCGCTCGGCCTGGGCGCCGAACTGGCTCTGGGCCTGACCGACAGCCTGGGCGCCCGCATCGGACTCAATGCATTCAACTATAACTACAATGCGACTTCGAGCACCGTCAACTATGACTTCAAGCTGCAGCTGCAAACGGTCAGCGCGCTGGCCGACTGGTACCCGTTCGAGGGCAGTTTCCGTACCAGCGTAGGCGTGATGTACAACAACAACAAGGTCAGCCTGGCCGGTCTGCCCACGGGCGGGACCTACACCATCAACGGCACGACTTATAATTCGACCGATGTCGGCTCGCTGCAGGGCGAAATGGCCTTCAACAAGGTTGCTCCCTATATCGGGATAGGATGGGGCAACCCGGCTGAGAAAGACAAGGGTTGGGGTTTCACATCCGATATCGGCGTGCTATTCCAGGGCAACCCCAAAACCAGCCTGGTCGCCACCTGCAGCAGCGCAATAGCCGGAACGGCCAGCTGTACCCAGCTGCAAAGCGACGCTGCTGCAGAAAATACCAAGCTGCAGAGTGACCTGAGCAATTTCAAATGGTGGCCGGTCGCGTCTATCGGTATTTCCTATCAGTGGTAAACCGCAATTCGGCAACGGTGGATTGGTTGGTACAAATCAAGGGCGGCTTAATCCGCCCTTGATTTTTGTCACGCCGCACGAGCAAAATTCCCCAAGCTTTTCAATTCCTGCAATAATCACATCTAACAATAAAATAAATCCGAAAGCGAGCAGCAGAAATGACAAACCAGGATGAATTGAAACGCGCGGTTGCCAGGGCGGCGATCGACTATGTGCCGATCGATTCCATCGTCGGTGTGGGCACCGGCTCCACCGCAAATTTTTTCATCGACGAACTGGCCAGGATCAAGCACAAGATACGCGGCGCAGTCGCCAGCTCGGAAGCCTCCGCAAAGCGTCTGATGGGGCACGGCATCGAGGTGCTTCCGCTCAACGATGCCGGAGACCTGCAGGTGTATGTCGACGGGGCGGACGAGATCACCAGCCACCTGCACATGATCAAGGGCGGTGGCGGCGCGCTGACACGCGAAAAAATCGTCGCGTCAGCCAGCAGAAAATTTGTCTGCGTATGCGATGCCAGCAAGCTGGTGGATGTGCTGGGCAAGTTTCCGCTGCCGGTCGAAGTGATTCCTATGGCGCGCAGTTCGGTCGCGCGCCAGCTGGCCGCGCTGGGCGGACAGCCAAAGTTGCGCGAAGGGTTTACCACCGACAACGGCAACATCATCCTTGATGTACACGGCCTGAGCATCATGAATCCGGTGGAACTGGAATCGACACTGGATCACATCGCGGGTGTGGTAACCAATGGCCTGTTTGCGCGCCGCGGCGCCGACGTGCTGCTGCTCGGCACAACGGAGGGCGTGAAGACGATGACGGTTTAGGGTGATAGTACATTCGCTGTCACGCTTCGTTCACAATTGGTGCATATATTATTCAGTTATCCCTTTTTCAAGGACTAGACCATGTTCAGCAGCAGTGACCATATATCCCGCCAGTTCGACGCCGAGCTGGAAGCCATTCGCGCCCATGTTTTGCAGATGGGCGGACTGGTTGAAAGCCAGATCAAGAGCGCCGTCGAGTCGCTGGTCAGCGGCGATGTGGCTTTGATGACGAGGGTGATCAATGACGACCACCGGGTCAACGCAATGGAAGTCAAGATCGACGAAGCGTGCAGCCAGGTGATCGCGCTCCGCCAGCCTGCCGCGGGCGACCTCCGCCTGGTGATGGCGGTGATCAAGACCATTACCGACCTGGAACGCATCGGCGACGAAGCTGAAAAGATCGCGCGCATGGCCAAGTTGCTGTCGCAAAAGAAGGGGCTGGCAATTCCGCGCTACCAGGAAATCAAGCATGCTTCCGACATCGCGCTGGAAATGCTGCGCAAATCGCTGGACGCGTTTGCGCGTCTGGATGTGGTGATGGCGGCCGAGGCGGTGCGTCAGGACGAGCAGGTCGACGAGGAGTTTCGCGCGATCATGCGCTACCTGATCACTTTCATGATGGAAGATCCGCGCACCATTTCCACCTCGCTGGAGATTCTGTTTGTTGCCAAAGCGATAGAACGCATCGGCGACCATGCCAAAAACATGTCCGAGTATGTCATCTACATGGTCAAGGGCCGTGACGTCCGCCATGTCAATATGGACGAGATCGACCGCGAAGTTCTTGAATAGTGCAGCAGCAGCCGATCCTCGCCGCCGTCGACCTGGGTTCTAACAGTTTCCGTCTGCAGGTCGCGCGCGTCGAGGGCGAGCAGCTTTACATGCTCGACGGGCTGCGCGAGCCGGTCAGGCTGGCTGAAGGACTCTCCGACGACAAAATTCTCGGTGCCGAAGCGCAACGGCGCGCGCTTGAAGCACTGGCCCGTTTTGCCGAACGCGTGCGCGATCTGCCCGGCGCAGCGGTCCGTGCAGTCGGGACCAATGCTTTCAGGGTGGCCAGGAATGCACCCGATTTTATTGTGCATGCCGAACAGGCGCTGGGTTTCCCGATCGAGGTGATTTCCGGTCTTGAAGAGGCGCGCCTGATCTATCTCGGTGTCGCGCATGGCCTGCCGAAGTCCGACGGCAATCTGCTGGTGATGGATATCGGCGGCGGTTCCACCGAATTCATCATTGGCAACGGGCTGACCCCGCTCAAGATGGAAAGCCTGTACATGGGCTGCGTCAGCTACAGCACCCGCTTTTTTCCGGACGGAAAAATTACCGAGCGCAAACTCGAGAAAGCCGTCGTTGCCGCGCGCAGCGAAGTGCAGAACATCTCGGCCGATTTCCGCGGGCAGTGGCAGTATGCGCTGGGCTCATCGGGTACCGCCAAATCCATCGCCGACATCCTCGAAGCAACCGGCTACAGCCAGGGCGGCATTACCCGCGACGGGCTGGAGAAACTGCGTGCGCGCCTGCTCAAGGAAGGCGATTTGAGCAAAATCCAGCTGCCGGGCCTGCGTCCCGATCGCGTGGCCACGCTGCCGGGCGGCTTCGCGATCATGTATGCGGCGTTCCGCGAACTTGAAATCACCGCGATGCAGCCAGCGCTCGCCGCGCTGCGCGAGGGTGTGCTGTACGATCTGTGGGGACGATTCCACAACCACGACATGCGTGACGTGACGGTACAGAACTTCATGCAACGCTACCATGCAGACAGTAACCAGGTTGCGCGCGTGAAAGAACTCTCGAACATGCTGGCACGGCAATTCTTCGGCGACGACGCAAACGAATCGGCACTGCATGTATTAGGCTGGGTCGCCAGCCTGCACGGGATTGGCATCCGGGTCGCACACAGCGGGTACCACAAGCATACCGCCTACATACTCGCGAATGCAGACATGCCGGGGTTTTCAAAAAAGGAACAGGCCCGGCTGAGCCTGCTGGCACTGGCGCACCGCGGCAACCTGAAAAAGCTGCAAGGCATGCTGA
>JAJDNO010000027.1 GCA_022340615.1 Gallionella sp.
TTGCAACTGGCCGCACAGCTCAAAGCACTGGGCGGCGTGCTGGGTCTGCTGCAGCGCGATCCGGCCGAATTCCTGCAGGGAGGCGCAAATGCGGACGGGGTGGACGATGCGGCAATCAGCGCGAAAATCGAAGCGCGCATCTTGGCCAAACAGGCCAAAGACTATGCCGAGGCAGACCGTATCCGCAAGGAATTGCTGGAAGCGGGGATCGTACTGGAAGACAGTGCTTCAGGCACCATCTGGCGGCGCGCCTGATATCGGAATCTAGGGTAGTTTGCCCGCCGACACCATGCGATTGACCAGCACATTTGGCGACATCCAGATGATGATGTCGTCGAACGAGCCATTGGCGGCGCCACTGGGTGATGGGGCATGACTGACAAACGTTTGATTATTGTCCAGATTGGCCTGTTCATCGATTCCGCTTCCCGGAGGCCCATCCTTGCCGGTGGAGAAAATCACCGCCGGTACGCCATTGGTGGTGAGGGAATTCCCCGCGCCGCCACAACTCGAACCGCTGATGCCGGTGGCGGATGCGCAGACCAGCAAATTAGGCGAAAGATTGGAAATCCCGACTGCACCTATCCCGCCCGGGAATGAAAATACATTAAATGCCGTGCCACCATTGAAACCTGACACGGTCGCAGATACATTCGTAATCGCATAACGGATCGGATTGCCCCAGGAATCGAGCACAAGCCCGGCATTGCTCGCGCTAGACAGGCCCAGTGTCGCGGCGGGAACAAAGCCATTGTAGAAAGTCGTGCAATTGCCTCCGCCTGCCGGGCTTTCTGCGCCATTGCTGGTGGAAGTGGCAGGGCAGGGCAGGCGGCCATTGATGATGGCATAGCCGATCAGCGCCTGCTGGATTTCATCTAGCTGTTTGCGCGTATCATTTTCGTGCCGCTGTTCGGCCTGGCTGCTGATGGTTGGCAGCAGGCCGCCCAGCAGGAGCGCCACGATCATCAGAACCATGGCCATCTCGATCAGCGTGAAGCCGGCCTGGCGCTGCCGCATCGGAGCTGGGTCAGTTGCAATCATCATTTGCAGTTGTACTTTCCATCAAGACATACTACCAGATCATTTACGCTCGAGTAGCTGGGGTCGGTAGGCTTGTAGGTAACAAACTTCTGGGAGAGCATGGGACAGGTGCTGTAATTTTTTGTACTGTCATGTTTTCCGCCGGGGAACGGGGGGCTGGAGCAAGAACCGGAGGTGCCATCATTCTGGTTTATGCCTTCGAGATAATACACAGGCGGATTGGAGGTGGGGGTGCCCGAGTTCAACGTTGTACTATGCGCCCTGCCGACGATCACCGCCGCAGTATAAGTGCCGCTCCCGGGATTGGGGTTGCCAGAGCCGCTGATGGACAAGCAACTGTTAACGCAGCCCGTAACCGAGGTGCCGGGCGAGTTTCCGGACGCGGCCTGGTAAAACACTTCCTGCCGCCAGTTGTTCCAGTAGCTGCTTGAGTTGAACACGCAGCCCGAGGGCCAGCTAAGCGACATGGTGTTGTCATAAAACCCGTATGATTTGAGATTGGAATTCGTGTTATCAATGTAACCCTGAGCCGTAGATACGGTAACGCCAGACACTCCGTTCGCGAGGTCGCGTCCTTGGTCACCCGCAGTGTCGGCATTGGTGGTGATGGAGCTATAGCTGTAAAACGAGGACGAGGAATAATTGGCGGCATTCTGTGATGCAGTGATAAGGGTCTGCCCTGCGTTCAGCAACGCCGAGGTGGTCGTGGAGTTGATATTGGCGGAATAATTGTTCAGTGCTGTTTGCAGGTCGCGCAGCGCGTTCAGCATGGGCAATGCATAGGTGGAATCAACAGATTTGGCCTGGGTGTATGGGGTTGTGGCTATCCTGCCGAAGAGCGTATCGTAGGTGCCGGAGTAGTTGGTGGTGTCGTTGTCAGGAGCCGCCCAGGGATATCGGTTATTTGTATTGCCCGCCGCATAGTTATCCAGGCACTGTTTCGCCTCGCGTGCGATGCGCCATTCCAGCTGGGGGAATAGGTCATTGTGCGTTATGTAGATTGCCTGGTCGTTGAAGCTGCTGCTGCCAGCAGCAGTTTGATAGGGAAGTGTGGCAGGTGATGTGGCGGTGCTCTGCTGGGCATTGTTTCCTTCCAGATAATTTGTCGCGCACAGATTGGCGGCAATCGTCGTGTTCGTGGTCGTGCATAAACTCGATGCCGATGTACGATTTTGTCCGCTCAACGGGTTCCCGGCTGCAAATACGATGGCGATGACGTTGTTCGCCGGGACAGAACCACTGACATTGAGACTGCCCACGGTATCGCTGTTGATGGGTGCTACGGAGATCTTGTCACGAAAATTGGGCGACAGCGCATACCATAACCTTTCTCCTGAGCCATCTCGCAGGTCCGGCAACCCAAGGGTTTTCCAGGGAAGCTTTCCTATGTAGCTGGGGCAGTCAGAACCTGAGAATATTTCTGCAGAGCCGTCGTCGTTGGTATCCGGACAAGGCAGACTGCCGGGGCTGGTGGTATCGGCAACTGCTCGGCCTATCAGCGCGTTCTTTGCTTTTGCCAGCGCATCGGCCGTGGTCTTGTCGCGTTCTATATTCAATGAAGAGCCGCTCAGTACGCTGACCAGGATTGCGGCCACACCAACGACCAGAATGACCAGCATCACCATCAGTGCCGCGCCGTGCTGCCTGCCGCAACCCTGTCTGAAAAAGAAGGTGCGCTTGGTGGGCATGATTTATTCTCCGGAGCTGTCCGGCGTCTCGTTCAAGTCCGTCTTGGCTGGCGTGTCCAGCAAGACGCGCTGGCCCACCTTAAGTTTGACCCTGCTTTTCTTGCCGGGCAGCTGGACCGTCTGGCTTTCCGGCGTCCTGTCATTGCTGCTCCCGGCCTGTTGCGGAATACCGTTGATCCAGACCGTGCGCTTGCCGCCATGCTGCTGCACGATGCCGTTGAGCATCAGGACGTGGCCATTATCGGGACCGGCTGCCTGCGAATAACTGTAGTCGAGTTGCGCGCGCTGTTCCGGGCTGTAGAAAAGCCGCCCAAGCTCGGCCGCGCCTGCGAACGATGACATTGCCAGTCCGATGGAGACCAAGCCGATTTTTAGCATGGATTTCATGATTTTGCGTTCCGGTTCTTCAACGTGATCCAGCCGCCGTTGCATTCCGCCTTGATGTTCGTGCCGACGCCGGGGCCCGAATCGGGATCCCCGTTGACGGCGACACGTGACAGTTTGCACCCATCAAGCTGGTAGTGTCCCTTGATCTTGCGGTTCAGTTCGTCGAAGAAATTCAGCAACTGGCCTTCGTGCAGCAAGTCGAATTGCAGTTTCATTTCGCTGTAATGGATGACGTAGTCGCCGCTGTCCAGGGCAGGTTGGGGAGCGTAGTTCTTTTGTGGTGCGATGTTGTAGCGGAAGTCGATTACCAGATTCTGCTTGCGCAGTTTATCCAGCCCTTCCATCCAGTCCAGACGGTGGTCGTCACCGATGATTTCGTTTGCTTTAAGTTTGTCATATTCCTTGGAATAGTCTGACAGGTTGTCCCGGTCCTGGCGTGCCGTGGCCAGGCGGTTGCGGGCATTGTTCATCTGGCTCTGGGCGATACGCCGGTTTTTCAGGGTGTAGTCGGCATACTTGATGCTGGAATACAGCATCGCGCCGCTGAGCAGCACGGATGTGCCTATCGCGGCAAAGCTCAGGCGCATCAGTTGAAAGTCGGAGCTGGAGAATTTCATGTTACCGGCGGTCTCCATGCAAGCTTTAAGGAAAATGCAAGTTTGTTTTCGCCCGCTACGCTCTGGTCCGCGATGCTTCCGGTGGGGCTGACATCAAGCGGCTTGGTCAGTACGGTCACCTGGTATCCGCGCTGGCTCAAGTCCTGTTTGAAACTGTCCAGATATGCCAGCGCTGCACGGTAGTCATCGCCGAAGCCCTGCATATCCCCTTTCAAATTGATCACCTGCGCTGGAACGTCGGTACGGGTGTTGGCAGTAAGAGGCTCTGTCGCGCTTTCGTGCCAGTCCAGTTCGTTAATCCCGATTTGCGGGAAATGGTCAAGCGCTGCACTGATCGGTTCCAGCACATTTTTCGGGGCGGACCCGTATTCATCGAGCTTGCGCATTACGGACACGCTGGATTTCATGTCAGCGGCCGGCGTGTCGGTGACAGGAAAACTCTGGGTGATTTGTCTGGTTTCGATCGACAGGCGTTGCGCCTGGGCCGTTAATTTACTGGCGGCAGACGAGTTAACGCCGCTTTGCCAGATCGTTGTGGCCGACCACACGATGCTGGCTGTTATCAATACCACGCTGCCCCAGTTGAGTACCCGGCGAAGCTGCCACATCGAGTAGTAGCGGGTGTGCTCGGCGCTCGCATAATTTGTGCCCGGGCGGTTGGTCGCCAGCTGCTGCAGAAAAATCTGGCTCGCGTCCGAATCGGCGAAGTGTTGTTTCAGTTTCAGCTTCTTGCCGACCTCATCGATATCCGCGAATTCATAGCGCACATCGGCGTCACTGGGTAATTTATTCTGCAGTTCGCTGCGGTCATTCTCATGGCACAGGATGCGCACATCGAGCGTCTGTCCGGAGGGCAGCAGGCTCAGGCTCTTCAAATACTGGTAGGTCCGGCCGAGTTCGTTGACGACAGCATCCTGGAAAGTAAGCTCTGCGTGGACAGGCGTAAGCCGGGAAATCTGCAGCCGGTGGTCGCTGAAATAGGTCTGGCGCAACCCGGAAAACTTTTCCCATGAAATCAGCAGCAAATGTTTGGACGCCAGGTCTTTGACCAGCGGCTCGCTGATCTGCGGTACGGAATAGATTCCCGCAAGCGGCGTTTGCTGCTCGATCATGATGTCCAGCCAGGGCAGGATCAGCCCGGGGTTGGTCAGCGCAGAGAATAGTATGTCGTCGTCGCGACGCCCGGTCTTCTGGCGCTGCAACAGGGTGGCTTTGCGGAACGGGGTGCCGCGATAGAACTGGTCGAATTTGCGTTGAAACAGCGCGTCGCGGCTGCTTCCCATCAAGTGCGGTACGATTTCGTGGCGGAAGTCTTCTTCGATCAGGTCGGTTAGCAGGAATGTTGGACACTTGTTTGCCCGCAATACCGATGCAAAACCATCGCGCCCCTCGGGGGTGTCGGTGAAATCGCTCTGCAGCACGATTTCTCTGCCAGCGACGAGTTGCGCATGCAGGCGATCGGCACTCAGGAATAGTAGTAATGCTTGTTTCATTTCAATAACCCCGAATCAGGCCATGCAGGACAGATAAAGTACACCGTCCCCGTTTTGCAACCCCCGGCGCGTTATCGCTGGAGAGATCTGAATCATTCGCAACCCCTGCCGGTGGACAGGTACCCTTTAGTGACTGTATCAAATTTTCATCTTGCCGATAAGGTCATAGATCGGCGACAGCACCGACAGCATTACCCAGCCCAGCAAAGCACCCAGCACGATGGTCATGGTCGGTTCAATCAGGACCTGAACTTTTTTGATCGAGCTCTTTATGTCGCGATCATAGAAATAGCTGACGTTCAGCAATGCCTTGTCCAGCGAGCCAGTGGCCTCGCCGACCTTGAGCATGCGAACCACCAGCGGCGGAAACATGCCGGTATTCTGGAAACTCTGAGTCAGGTTCTTGCCGGACTCGATTTCCAGCATGACATCGTCAAGACCCTTGGCGACAGCCTCGTTGTTGACCACTTCCCGTGAGCTGGCGATGCAGTCGAGGATGCTGATGCCGGAGCCGTACATCATTGCAAAAGTATTGGCAAAACGAGCCAGAATGATTTTTCGCAGAATAGGTCCTACGACCCACATTTTCAGTTTGAATCCGTCGAATCTCAAACGCATCTCGGGGCTGGTTGTGACGAGCAGTTTTCCGGCGATTACCAGCACGATCGGAGCAGAAATCAGGACATACCAGTAATTCACGAAGAAATGCGAAGTGGCGATCAGGATTCGTGTCTGGAGCGGAATTTGCTGCCCCATGCCTACGATGAAGCTGACCAGTTGCGGTACCAGGTAGATCATCAGAAAAAACGTGATCGCCACCACGGCGGTGCCGACGAATGCCGGGTACATCAGGATGGTCTTGGTATTCGAAGCCATCTCGTCCTGCCATTTGATCGATTCGGTGATGTGCTCGAACACTTCCTGCAGGCGCCCGCTCGCTTCGCCGGCACGGGTCAGGCTGACAAAGATCTTGTCGAACGCATCCGGGTGCTGCGCCATCGCATCGGACAGTTTTTTGCCGCCTTCGATGGACTCGACCAGGCTGGCGATGATTTCACGGAAACGGGGGTCGTTCATGGTGTCGCGCAAATCGGCAAGGGTTTCCAGCAGCGGCACGCCGGCCCGGGTCAATTGCTCAAGGTTGAAGAAGAAGGTGATTAATTCGGGGCGCTTGATTTTGCCGCGCGCCATTGCCTTGCCGGAGTCGACCTTGGCATCGATCAGATCGAGTCCGCTGCGCTTGAGGCGCATTTCCAGGTCAACCTGGTTTGCCGCATCCTGCAAACCCCGGTGGGTCTTGCCGAGTTCATCAATTGCGCGGTAGGAGTAGAGTGACATTTGGTCCCTCCTAACCCAGCCGGTCAGTCAGATCGACGATGCGGCTGACTTCAGCCAGCGAGGTGATGCCCTGCTGGATGCGCCGGATACCGTCCATCGCCAGCGGACGGAACCCTTTTTCCAGGGCAGCTTCCCTGATCTGGCGCGAACTGGCTCGATGCGAAACCAGGTCGTCCAGATCGTAATCCATTTTGAGCAGTTCCATGATGGTCATGCGCCCCTTGTAGCCCTGATGGTTGCACGCTTCGCAGCCGGCAGCCCGGTACAGGGTGATGTCCTGCTCGGCCGGGAGGCCGAGTAATTTGCGTTCCGTTGCATCAGGGTTATAGGGGTATTTGCATTCCTTGCACAATATGCGTATCAGGCGCTGTGCGACGATACCAATGATGTTCCCGGCCATGATATCGGGAAGAATGCCGATGTCGAGCAGCCGGGGAATCGCGCCGATTGCTGAATTGGTGTGCAGCGTCGAATACACCTGGTGCCCGGTCATCGCGGCGCGGAATGCCATTTCAGCAGTAGGATGGTCGCGAATTTCGCCGACCAGAATGATATCCGGGTCCTGGCGCATCATCGAGCGGATACCGTTCGCAAAATCCATCTTGGCGGATTCGTTCACCGACGTCTGGCGTATCAGCGCGAGCGGATATTCAACCGGGTCTTCCAGAGTCATGATGTTGACCGACTCGGTGTTGATGTGATTCAGCACAGAATACAGGGTGGTGGTTTTGCCGCTGCCGGTGGGGCCGGTCACCAGCACGATACCTTCGGGCTTGGCGATGACCATCTTGAGCATATTGAGCGCGCCATCATCGAGGCCAAGCTGTTCCAGCGGCACGATGCCCTTTTGACGATCCAGTATGCGCAGTACCAGGTTTTCGCCGTGCGTGGTGGGGTGTGAAGCGACCCGGAAGTCGATCGGCCGGCCGGACAGGCGCAACGAAATGCGCCCGTCCTGCGGCGCCCGGGTTTCGGCGATGTTCATGTTGCTCATCACCTTCAGGCGCACCACCATGGCCGGCCAGAAACTCTTGTGCAGGCTGCGGACCTGGCGAAGCACGCCGTCGACGCGGTAACGTATGCGCAGGAAACTGTTTTCCGGTTCAAAGTGGATGTCCGAGGCGCCCCGCTGCACGGCTTCGGTCAGCAGCGCATCGACCAGGCGCACCACCGGCTGGCTGAATTCGTTGACGCCGGACTGCTGCGTCTGGTACTCCATTTCGCCCGGTTCGATTTCATGCAGGATGCCGTCGATCGAGAGCTCGAAGCCATAGTACTGGTCGATCGCACGCAGAATGTCCGATTCGCTCGCGAGTTGGGTGGCCAGCCGGTATTCGTCCTTGAGCAGTGCGCGAACCTGGTCCAGCGCGATGATGTTGTCCGGGTCGGCGACCGCCAGGGTCAGGACGCCCTTGTCGACCGACAGCGGCAACAGCTGATAGCGCCGCGCAACATCCTTGGGGATCAGGCTCAGTGCCGCAGAGTCAATCAGGACAGTGGAAAGATCGACGCTTTCCTGGCCGAGATTTTCCGACAGCACGTCGCGGATGGTGGCTTCGGAGAGAAAGCCAAGGCGGACCAGCAGGCGGCCCAGCGGCTGGTGCGTCTTGCCCTGCTCCTGCAAGGCAATGCGCAACTGGTCGTCGCTGATCACACCCTTGCCGACCAGTATCTGTCCCAGCTGTTGTGGTGGTGTGGGCTGTAGCGGCGGGTTGTCCGGCTTCTTGTTATTAGACATTTAGTGCGTTAGCTCTTCGATACGTTGTGAAACTTTTGCGTGATCAAAGTTCGCGAGTTGTCCGGGGTCAAGCTGCAGCGCACGCCGGTAGTATTGAGCAGCTGGCTTGTTTTGTCCCAGACGATCAAGACTGACGGCCAGGTTGAAAGCCAGTTCCGCACGGTCGGGCGCCAATTTGTATGCGTCAAAATAGGCACGTTGCGCTTCGGCCCAGCGGGCATGTTCTGCATAGTAATTGCCCAGCGCGAAATGCAGGGAAGACGAGTTTTGCTGTTCATTGAGCAGCATTTTCAGGCGGCTTTCGCTGTCGTCGTTATTGGACAATGAGGACATTCCCGCATTGGCCACGGCATTGCGCGGATCTAGCGTCAATACCTGCGTGTAATAGTGTGCCGCGACGTTGTCCTCGCCGCGATGCTGGGCGATAACGGCCATCCCGAGCAGTGCGTCGGTATTGTTCGAATCCAGGCTGAGCACCTTCAGATACAGTTGCTGTGCCTGATCGAGTTTTCCGGCGCGGTAAGCAAGATAGGCGTTGTTCAACAGCGGATCGATAGGCGATTCCACGTTTTGCACGATATGCACCGGATTGGTTGCGCGCGGAGTTGTACTGGCACGATGTGTTGCGGCGCGCCTCGAGCTGCGCGTTTTGGCCGGTTTCGGTGGAACGGATTTGGCAGAAACAATACCGGGTACCAGATCGCTTTTCGCAGGCAACGGGACCGGAGCGGGTTTGTGCTGCGGCGTGGATGCGATTTTGACGGGGCGCGGCCGGGCTTTGGTCGGGGATATCTCGTACCACACGTAACCCCCGCCGGCAGCAAGCAATATGACTGCGCCGACCAGTAGCGCAATCAGCAGGTTGCGGTTGAAGCCGGGGCGCACGGATTGCGCAGAACCGGATTTGGCATTGAACAGGTTTTGTCCGGCAAGGCGTGCCTGCTCTTCCGCAATCGCCGTATCCACGCTCGCAGGGGTTTCTTGTGTGGCAGCCGTGTCGGGATTCGGCTCCAGGCTTAGTTCAAGTCCGGAGGAAGTGTTGCCCTCGCCAGCCTGTGCCTGCTGGGATTTTTTGCGGGCGTCCAGTAGCAGGCTCATGTTCAGGGCTTCCCGTAGGCTGATTCGTTAAAGAAGTTCTGATCCGGCAGGCTTTTGCGGAACGCGTCAAAATCGCCGTTGACACTCGCAGTCTTGATTACCACCGGACGCAGGAATATCACCAGTTCCGTCTTGGTCGTCTTGTCGTCGCGATTCTGGAACAGGTTGCCAAGCAAGGGTATGTGGCCCAGCAAAGGGACCTCGTTGGTGGTCTTGTTCATCTGGTCTTCCATCAGTCCGCCCAGTACCGCGATCTGGTCGTTCTGGATTCTCAGAACCGACTCCATCTCGCGGGTGGAGGTTTGCGGTATGGCATTTTGTACACCCGCGCAGGTGCCGATACCAAGACACGGATTGGCAAGGGACGGGTTGGGATCATTAACGTAGCCGAGCAGGCGCGTAATTGACGGGCGAATATTGAGCAGAACCGAATCATTGTCGCTGATTTGCGGCGTCAGGCTCATGGTGAAACCCACCGGCGAGGTTTCCAGGGTAGAGGTGTAGGTGGGCGGCGTGGACATGGTGCCGGTCAGCGTGTTCACGGTTCCGGGCGTGACCGTCATGGTGAAATACACCAGGTTATCGACCACACGCAGCATCGCAGTCTGGTTGTTCATTACGCTCAGCGTCGGGCTGGACAGAACCTTGACGTTGCCGAACTGTTCCAGCAGCTGGACCGACGCGGCGATATTGCCTAATTTCGAGGCGGGATTAATATAGCCTACCGACAAAGCGCCGGAAGTGTTTATGCCAGCCGTGCCGGTTTGACTGAGAGTAAATCCCTTGGTGCCGAGCAGCGCGCGCGACCAGTCTATCCCTTGCTGGTACTGGTCGTTCAAATTCACCTGGACGATGGTTGCCTCGATCATGACCTGGCGCTCGGCATTTTTCATGACCTGGTCGATGAACTGCTGGATCTTTTCATGCTGCTTTGCGGTGGCGCGCACCGTGATGATGCCATTCTCCGGATTTGCAATGACTGAAGCCGCCTCGCGGAATGTGCTGCGCCGGGTAACGGTCATTCCACCCTCTTCGACATTGACCGGGTTTGGACTGTTCTCGATACCGCCCTTGGGAGCAGACTTCTTGGTGCCCGTGGCGGGCTGGACCCCGGTGCCGGTACTGCTCGCATTGCGTATCTGCTGCACTGATGTTTCGCTGGATCCGGCGGGCAATATCTTGTCGGTCTCGTGAAGGATGTCCTTGATGTTCTGTGTCAGCGTATCCCAGAACCGGTTTTTGGAAACATCCTTGATGGTCAGCGTGGAGTTGTTGGTTTCGGTGCTGCCGCCCGTTTTTCCGGCAGCACCGCCGCCCTTCGAGGCATTTGTGATCGTGCTGTCCGACTCGCGTGACATATTCACGTAATCGATCTTGTAATTGTGCAGATAGGGCGTGTCCGGCATCACGGTCAAAGTGCCGTTGTCCAGTTCGTAGCGCATATCCACCTGGCGGGCAATGCGCGTGAGAATTTGCGGCAGCGTCTGGTTGATCGCGTTAATCGTCACAGTCCCTGCAATGCCGGACTGGATGTCTAGGTTGATTTTTGCGTCGCGTGCCAGTGCGAACAGTATCTGCTGCGCAGGAACGTTGGTCACGACCACACTGTAGGTGGCGATTTTATTGGCTGGTTTGGGGGGCGGCAGCACGACGCTGTCTTTGATGGGTTGCGGGATGGCGTTTTCTGCCTTGGCGACTGGCCGTTGCAAGTGTTGATCGGCGGGCTTGATCACCTTGGTCCCGCAACCGGACAGCATCACTCCGATAGCACAGAAATAAACGATGTTGCATGCACGCATGCTTTTCCCCTTCTTAAATATGCGCTGTAGCCTGATGTATGCGCTGTAGCCTATCAGCATTTTGCTTATCGCTCAATAGGCTACATCCGATTCTTTTCAAAAGATGTAAGTTGATGCGGCGAAGGCTTTCTTATATCGCTCGGGCAGATCCTTGATCCCCTCGTGAGCCTGTTCAACCGATGGGTAAGCGCCATAGAGAACGCGTATCCCGTTCTTTCCGCCCAGCTTGGCGGGAAGCAGATAAATTTCCTGGAGTACGCCCAGCTTGTCCGCTCGTTTGAGGAAACCTTCTATCCGTTCCGGATTGATAAAATTGTTGTAATACAACTGGATACTGGCAATCGTCGTTTTCTGTTTGAGCAATAGTTTGCCCGCCTCGAGGCGCTGGTCGAACAGGACTGTCTTCATCACCTTCGGGCTGCTGCGGGCGGCGGCGGGTGCGGGAGCGGTCACAGCGGCTGCATTTGCAATTTTCGTTTTCTGGTTCCCGGCGGGACTTGCTGTCGATTCGGCCGGTGGATTGGCTGATGATGCGGGAGGCGTCGCTGTTTGAGTTTTCGCCGATGCGGAATTTTCGACAGGCGCATGATCCGGCGGTGTTACAGCCGCTGACGGTGCTGGAGCGGCTGGTGCGGTCGGAGGCGCGGTCGGTCGGGCGAACAGCCACCATGCAGCCAGGCCCAGCAGCAGGACTGCCGCCACTGCGCCGCCCAGCAGCAGTTTTTTGTTGCCGAAACGCGAAGCGGAAGGATTGAGTTCGCTGTCGCGCAATGCCGCCTGAACGTGCTCCGGCTTGATGTAATAGGTGTCGTCGACGAATGCGGCCAGCAGCGATTTATCGGCGAGGATGTTCACGCGTCGCATCAGTCCCTCGGATGCAGAGGCGATCAGCTTGAGCGCTCCCTGCGAAAATATATTCGGGCCATGGTAGCCTGCCGCGCGCATCCGGAACATCAGGTAGCTTTCCAGTATGTTGCGCGATAACGGTTGCATGTGGAAGTGGTGCGCGATGCGGTCCTTTAGCTGGCGCATGTTGGGTTGATCGAGCTTGGCGTTCAGTTCGGGTTGTCCGAACAGCACGATCTGTATCAGTTTTGCATTGCCCATCTGCAGGTTGTAAATCAGGCGCAATTCCTCCAGCGTTTCCGGCGGCATCGCGTGCGCCTCGTCCACCAGAACGACGACGCGCTTGCCATCGCGCGCCCTTTCTTCGAGCTTGTTCTGGATGTTCTGCATGATGATGCCGACTCGTTCGCCGTTGATGTTCAGGCCAAGCCCGTCTGCAATCGCATACAGCATTTCTTCGCGCGACAGGCTGGGGTTGGCCAGATAGATCGCCTCGACGTGCTCCGGGAGTTTTTCCAGCAGCATCCGGCACAGCATGGTTTTGCCGCTGCCGACTTCGCCGCTGACCTTGATGATCCCTTCGACTTCGGAAATGGAATAGATCAGCGCGTCAAGAATCTCGCCGCGATTTGCGCCGGAAAAAAAGAACACCGTGACCGGCGTGATTCTGAACGGTTGCTCGGAAAGTCCGAAGTGCTCTAGATACATGTCTTTGTGTCCTGTACGTTGAGTTTTTCATGTGCGCCGATGCGGCTGTGCAATGTGGTGCGATTGATGCCAAGCAGCTTGGCGGCTTCGCTGATATTGCCCGCGGCTATTTCCAGCGCGGCGGAAATATACTGGCCTTCCAGTTCGCGCAGTTGTCCATCCAGGTTGAAATCGCCTTTCTGCAGTTGCTGGATTATCGATGCGGAAGCTCCGCTTGTCTGGACTTGAGCGCGGGTTGCCAGCGGGTCGAACTCCTCCTGCAATTGTATCTTGTTGATTGCCATGCCCGGAAATTTTGTCGTCAGCCGGATCACGATGTTGCGCAATTCCCGGGTATTGCCGGGGAAGCTGTATTGTTCCCAGCATTGCAGTGCATCCGGAAGAAGTTCGAAGGGCGGTTGCCCGATCTGGTGGGAATAGTGGGCGCGGAAATGGTTCAGCAAGGTCAGTTTGTCCGTGCCCAGTTCGCGCAGTGGAGGAACGTTGATCGAGAACACGTTCAGACGGTGGTAAAGGTCTCCCCGAAAGGAGCCGGCCCTGACTTCCTCACGCAGGTTTCGGTTCGTTGCGGCAATGATCCGTGCGCCGCTTTTGCGCGTCGCGGTCTCCCCGACTCGCTGGTACTCGCCGTTCTCCAGCACGCGCAAAAGCTTGGTCTGGAGTTCCAGCGGCAGTTCACCGATCTCGTCAAGGAACAGCGTTCCCGATGATGTATCTTCAAAGAATCCCGATTGAGCGCTGGTCGCGCCGGTAAAGGCACCCTTGCAATAGCCAAACAGGGTGGGTTCGATCAGGGTGGGAGGAATCGCGGCACAGTTCAGTATTTTGAAAGTCGAGTCGGGTTTGCCCGACAGTTTCTGGATTGCCGCGGCAACCAGTTCCTTGCCGCTGCCCGATTCGCCTTCAATCAATACGGGAAACGGGATCGTTGCGTACATCTCGATCTGGCTGCGCAGTGCCTGCATCTCGGGGGTCTGTCCGATGAGGCCGAGCAGACGATCGTCCTGATCGCTGTCGCCGGGTATCCTGTCCTGGACCTTGAGCGCATCCTGGAGGTATTTCTTTATGTTTTCCGGTGCGCAGGGTTTGGCAATGAAATCGACTGCTCCCAGCGCGCGCGCATGCCGCGCGTTGCTTTGCTCGTCCTGACCGGAAAGCACGAATATCCTGATCGTTGGCGAGTGCGCCAGCAGTTCGGCGATCAGGTGGAAGCCTTCGTCCGGCCGGTGAGGGACAGGCGGCAATCCCAGATCAATCAGTGCAAGTTGAGGGGTGCAAGACAATTTGCGCAGAAGGTCGATCGCCGCGACGCGCGATTCGGCTTGATGAACCTGGAAATCGTCACGGAAAGAGACCGCCAATCCTTCGCGAATCAGCGGGTCATCATCAACGATGATCAGGCTGGGAAGTGCAGATAACTTGTTCATTTATCTTTCTATAGAGATACTTGCCGTGGAGGAGCATAACGGCAAGTGCACGCAATCTCAATAGGGGAATGCAAGATAACCACATCTTGTTCAATAAGTTGGGGATTATCGACCGAGTAGTTTAAAATGCGGCCATTGGATTTCCGGATTTGAATATTGTCTTCTTCTTCCGCTTTGGTCGAAATTCGCGATCTGCATTTTGCCTATGACAAGCGCGCCGTTCTGAAAGGTATCAACATGACCTTTCCGAAAGGAAAGCTGATTGCCATCATGGGCTTGAGCGGCTGTGGCAAAACCACGCTGTTGCGCCATATTGGCGGGGTGCTCAAGCCGACCAGAGGCTATGTCAAGGTGGGCGGCCAGATCATGCACGACCTCGACCAGGATGCGCTGTACGCGATGCGCCGCAAGATGGGCATGCTGTTCCAGTTTGGCGCGTTGTTCACCGACTTGACGGTCTATGAAAATGTCGCTTTCCAGATGCGTGAACACACCGGTCTTTCCGAAGAGCTGATACGCGATCTGGTGCTGATGAAATTGCATGCGGTCGGATTGCGCGGTACTCAGGATCTGTTGCCGTCCGAGCTGTCCGGCGGTATGGCGCGACGCGTCGCGCTGGCGCGCGCGGTGGCTCTCGACCCGATGCTGATCATGTACGATGAGCCGTTTGCAGGGCTGGACCCGATTTCCATGACGGTCGTTGGCGACCTGGTTCGCCGGTTGAACGATGCCCTGGGGGCGACTTCGGTGGTGGTGACACACGATGTGCAGGAGTCTTTGAAGATTGTCGACTATGTGTATTTTATGGAGAATGGCGTGATTGTGGCGGAAGGCACGGCGGATGAAATCCGGGCTTCGGAAAAGGCGTTCGTCCACCAGTTTGTGCATGGCGAAATGGACGGCCCTTTGCCGTTTCACTACCCTGGCGGAGATTACCTCCAGGATTTGGACTTGGGGAACTGACAACATGATGTCAGCATTTTTGGAAGTAATCAGGGTGACCGGCCACCGCTCGATCAACGCAGTATGGCGAATCGGCATGGCTTCGAGATTCTTTTTTCTCACGCTGGTGTATTCGGGAAACAGCTTTCGGCGTTTCCACCTGATCGTAAAGGAGCTGTTTTCAACCGGGGTGCTGTCGCTGATCATCATCGTGGTGGCGGGTTTGTTCGTCGGAATGGTGCTGGGACTGCAGGGCTACGAAACGCTCAGACGCTACGGATCGGAATCAGCGCTGGGAAGCATGGTCGCATTGAGCCTGGTGCGGGAACTGGGGCCTGTGGTCGCTGCATTGCTTTTCGCCAGCCGCGCCGGTTCGGCCATGACTGCGGAGATCGGGCTGATGAAGGCAACCGAGCAGATCTCCGCAATGGAAATGATGGCGGTCAACCCGATTGCCCGCATCGTCGCCCCGCGCTTCTGGGCGGGGGTGATATCCATGCCTTTGCTGGCCGCCCTGTTCAGTGCAGTTGGTGTATTCGGGGGCTACTTCGTGGGCGTAATACAGATCGGCGTCGACGAAGGGTCGTTCTGGTCGCAGATGCAGGCGGCGGTGGATTTCCGCGACGACATCATGAACGGAGTGATCAAGAGCGTGGTATTCGGAACCGTTGTGACGATAATCGCGCTGTATGAAGGTTATGATGCGCCGCCCACTGCGGAAGGGGTGTCCGGTGCGACCACACGCACGGTTGTGACTTCTTCGCTGGCGATACTGATGCTGGATTTTGTGTTGACTGCAATCATGTTTAGAGGGACTTAGGAAATGGAACGGACGACGCTGGATCTTTGGGTGGGTATATTCGTGGTGGCGGGTGTCGCCGCGCTGACAATGCTGGCGCTGAAAGTAGGGAACCTGGGTACATACAATATGTCGGAGACCTACCAGGTGCATGCCTATTTTACCAATGTGGGTGGCTTGAAGCCCAAGGCATCGATCAAGAGCGCGGGCGTGCTGGTCGGTCGCGTAACGGGTATCAAGCTGGATACGAAACTCTATGAAGCCGATGTGGAAATGAGCCTGGACAAGCGCTATCAGTTTCCCAAAGATACCTTCGCGAAGATCCTGACGTCTGGTTTGCTGGGCGAGCAATACATCGGGCTGGAGCCGGGCGGAGACAGTTTGATGCTGAAAGACGGGGACCAGATCAAGATGACCCAGTCCGCAGTCGTCCTGGAAGACCTGATAGGGAAATTCATCTATAACAAGGCGACGGAACCCGCCAGCACGAAATAGTTATAACCTACAAAAGAGAAATAACATGACTGCGTTACATAAAGGAATTCTGGGTGCGTTCATGTGTTGCACGCTAGGTGTGGCACATGCCGAAGTGATTGCCCCCGATGTGCTGATTAAAAATACCGTGCGGGAAGTCACTGCGATCATCAAGCAGGACAAGGACATCCAGGCCGGAAACCAGAAGAAGATCCTTGCGCTGGTGGACGCGAAGGTATTGCCGCATTTTGATTTTCAACGCATGACCCAACTGGCGGTCGGAAGATACTGGCGTACCGCCTCTCCCGAGCAGCAACAGGCACTGGTCACCGAGTTCCGTGATTTGCTGGTGCGAACCTACACCAAGGTTTTTACAGTGTATCGTGACCAGACTATCGAGGTGAAGCCGCTCAGGATGGCACCCGACGATACCGAGGTTACCATCAGCACCGTGATCAGCAAGCCGGGTACTCAACCGACCTCGGTTGATTATGAAATGATGAAGTCCCCCGACGGATGGAAGGTATTCGACATATCCGTCGAAGGGGTCAGCATGGTGATGAGCTATCGCGGCACGTTCGCATCGCAGATCCAGCAGGACGGTGTCGATGGCCTGATCAGGACGCTTTCCGACAAGAATGCCACGGCCACTGATGGCAATGTGGCGAAGACGGGGGTGCAGTGAGCAGTCGCGTGGACGGGTGGATGGTGGTTCAGGGAAATTTGAACATCAGCACCGTACCGGCATTGTTCGAAACCGGATTGCAACATCTGGCCAACGAAGATTTCCAGGTCGATTTTTCGCAGGTCGAATCCGTGGACTCCGCAGCGGTCAGCTTGCTGCTGGGATGGAACAGGGCTGCCCGGAAGATGCAGCGTGCTTTGCGTGTGAAGGGTCTGCCTGAAGATTTGCTCAGCCTGGCCGACCTGTACGGCGTAGCTGATCTCCTGCCGCAACAATCCGATTGAATTCTTTGCGCAGGCGGCGCCCTGGCTGTCGCGCGCACCTCACGCCAGTTTTTAGTATCATGCGCAACCTTGGCAACGGGCGGCGGTCTGTCCCTGGCCAGTCCATTTCGACTTAACATATGGTGGAATTATTTATGGTAACCCCGGAAAGTATTCAACAGAACATCGCGCAGGGCATGTCGACCGAACATTTGAGTGTTGTCGGAGACGGGCAGCACTTCGAGGCCGTGGTGGTCAGCGAAGCGTTTGCCGGAAAAAACCGGGTTCAGCGTCACCAGATGGTTTACCAGACCCTGGGCGACCGGATGCGCGCGGAGATTCATGCGCTTTCGATGAAAACCATGACGCCGCAAGAGTGGCGTAGCCAGCAGTAATTCATGCAGAAGCTGGCAATTCAGGGCGGCAGCCGCCTCAATGGCGAGGTGCGAATTTCCGGCGCCAAGAATGCCGCGCTGCCGATACTGTGCGCGAGTCTTCTGACAAGCGACACCCTGCAACTCGACAATGTGCCAGACCTGAACGACGTCGCGACGATGCGCGGATTGCTGCAGGAAATGGGGGTGTCGATAGCGGTCAGCGACGCCCTGATGGAATTGTGCGCGGCAAATATCGGCAAACTCGAAGCCCCCTATGAAATGGTGAAAACCATGCGTGCCGCGATCCTGGTGCTGGGACCGCTGGTGGCGCGCTTTGGGGAGGCGCGGGTTTCACTGCCGGGCGGATGCGCGATCGGTTCACGCCCGGTTGACCTTCACATCAAGGGCTTGCAGGCAATGGGCGCCGAGATCCATATCGAACATGGATATATTCACGCCAAGGCGAAACGACTGAAGGGCGCGAGGATTTTTTTCGATCTGGTCAGTGTGACCGGCACGGAAAACCTGATGATGGCGGCAGCACTTGCGGACGGTGTAACGGTGCTGGAAAACGCGGCGCGCGAACCGGAAGTGGTGGACCTGGCAAATTGCCTGATTGCGATGGGCGCAAAGATTGAAGGAGCCGGCAGCGATACCATCAACATCATCGGCGTGGAAAAATTGCATGGCGCCAGACATCGCATCATGCCGGACCGCATCGAGAGCGGCACTTTCCTGGTCGCGGCAGCGGCAGCGGGCGGCGACATCACTCTGACCGGTGCACGCGCCGATATACTCGAAAATGTGCTGGAGAAATTGCAGGAAGCCGGTGCCGCCATACAAGTAGCGGAAAATACGATCAGTCTCAAAATGAACAGGCGTCCGACGGCCGTCAATGTGCGCACCGCGCCCTATCCGGCTTTCCCGACCGACATGCAGGCGCAATTCATGGCGATGAATTGCCTGGCCGAAGGCAATGCGATGGTGGTTGAAACAATATTCGAAAATCGATTCATGCACGTTCAGGAACTTCGCCGCCTCGGTGCGCAGATCGATGTCGAGGGAAATACCGCGGTGATCAGGGGGTGCGCTGAATTGCAGGGCGCAACGATCATGGCGACCGATTTGCGCGCCTCGGCATGTCTGGTTATCGCTGGCCTGGCCGCCCAGGGGGAAACTATCGTGGATCGAATCTACCATCTGGATCGCGGCTACGAACATATCGAGGCAAAGTTGTCCGGGCTGGGTGCGAATATCGGGAGAATTAAATAGATGGACTGGCCCGCAGCATGCTACGCAATCATCAGCGCCAGTAAACATGTAGGCTATGAAACTTCCAGCAGACAGAGGTATGAAACAGCGAGTGAGACATGAAGGAAATAACGGTAATTTGCGTATCTTACAAAAGGTATAAAAACATACCTGTACTGATTCACTCCTTTCTTGCGCAAACGTTGCAGAACTTCAAGCTGCTGGTGCTGCACGATGGCTATGATGCCGAAATGGAAATCATCCTTCAGGATTTCAGGAACAATTACCCGGATATATTCGATTACCGGTTTTCCGATATCCGCTTTAACGATTATGGCCACTCATTGAGGGACATCGGGATCGGAATGCTGGATACGGAATATGTGCTGATAACCAATGACGACAATTATTATTGTCCAAAATTTCTCGAGTACATGTTCATGCCGGTTCATGCGGAATCCTCTCCTCCGGACATTGTTCTTTGCGACATGATTCACTCGCATAACAATCCGGGCGGGCGGCCGCAAGGGCCTTATAATCTGTTCAAAACATCGCCGGGCAGACTTTCCATTGATATCGGATGCTTTATTGCCAGAAGCGAATTGGCAAAAAAGGCAGGGTTCAGGGACAAGACGCACGATGGCGATGCGACATATTTCGAGGACCTGATCAGCGCGGCTGTCACGCCCAGGATCATCAAAATCGATCACGTCCTGTTTGTCCATAATTAATGGGCGCCGCGTGGTTGACGTGATCCAGGCGCTTGATAGCTGGACAGTCACCTTGATGCCGGTTGGCTGCTCTTCCACGCCGGCAGGCTCATCAATGCTGCATTTACGGTAGAATGCGCATCTTTCATAAGCGCCTGAATCCGATGACCATCACCATCGCCCTGTCCAAGGGACGCATCTTCGAAGAGACCATGCCGTTGCTGAATGCAGCCGGTATCGATGCGCTCGAGGATCCCGAATCCTCACGGAAGCTGATCTTGCCGACCAATCGCCCCGATGTACGCCTGATAATTGTGCGTGCCAGCGATGTGCCGACCTATGTGCAATACGGTGCGGCCGATCTCGGAGTGGCGGGCAAGGATGTGCTGGAAGAGCACGGCGGCACCGGCCTGTACCAGCCGCTGGACCTGAACATTGCGCGGTGCCGGATGATGGTAGCAGTACGCGATGATTTTGATTACGAGTCCGCGGTGCGCCAGGGTGCACGGCTTCGTGTGGCGACCAAGTATGTGCAGACCGCCAGGAAACACTTTGCCGCAAAAGGCGTGCATGTGGATCTGATCAAGCTTTACGGCTCCATGGAACTGGCACCGCTGGTGGGGCTGTCGGACGCGATCGTGGACCTGGTCAGCAGCGGCAACACGCTCAAGGCGAATCACCTCAGGGCCGTCGAGCACATTGCGGATATTTCGTCTCGCCTGGTGGTCAACCAGGCTGCTCTCAAATTGAAATATGACGTGATCCATCCGATGCTGGATGCGTTCGCGCGTTCGATTAAATAAAATATAGCGCAACCGGGAAATATGAGCGAATTAGCATGAACATCAGAAAACTATCCAGCCGCGCCGCCGGATTCGATGCAGAGTTGAGCGGACTGCTTGCGTTCGAGGAAACCGCGGACGAGAAGCTCGAAACGACGGTTGCCGCCATAGTTGCCGACGTACGCAGGCGAGGCGATGAGGCGGTGCTGGAATACACCCGGAAGTTTGATCGCCTGTCGCTGGAGACTGCTGTTGAAATGGAGTTGCCGCGCGATGAATTGCAGGCGGCGCTTGACGGCCTGCCGGTGGAACAGCGCAGCGCGCTGGAACAGGCCGCAAATCGCGTCAGTGATTATCATCTCAGACAGGTGCAGGCATCGTGGAGCTACACTGATGCGGACGGGACACTGCTTGGCCAGCAGGTGACCCCGCTGGATCGTGTCGGTCTCTATGTGCCGGGCGGCAAGGCGGCATATCCGTCCTCGGTGTTGATGAACGCGCTGCCGGCCAAAGTTGCCGGGGTGGCCGAACTGGTCATGGTGGTGCCGACTCCCGACGGCGTAAAGAACCAGCTGGTGCTGGCAGCGGCCTGTCTTGCCGGTGTGGATCGAGTATTCACGATCGGAGGTGCACAGGCGGTCGCGGCATTGGCCTACGGCACTGCAACCATACCGAAAGTGGACAAGATCGTCGGCCCCGGCAATGCCTACGTCGCGGCCGCAAAACGCCGTGTGTTCGGTGTGTGCGGTATCGACATGATCGCTGGGCCTTCGGAAATCCTGGTGATCTGCGACGGGCAGACCAGCCCCGACTGGATTGCGATGGACCTGTTCTCGCAGGCCGAGCACGACGAACTCGCGCAGGCCATCCTGCTGTCACCGGATGAAAAATTCATCGAAGCTGTTGCCGCAAGCGCAGAAAAATTGCTGGGACAAATGCCGCGCCGCGACATCATCCGGACAGCGCTGGAAAATCGCGGGGCACTGATCCATGTTGCCGATCTTGATGAAGCATGCGCGATCGCCAACCGCATTGCGCCCGAACACCTGGAGTTGTCGGTCGCGGATCCTGAAGCCTGGTTGCCTAAACTGAAACACGCCGGCGCGATCTTCATGGGCCGCTACACGTCGGAAGCGCTTGGTGATTACTGCGCCGGGCCCAACCACGTGCTGCCCACTTCGGGGACGGCACGATTCTCGTCACCGCTCGGCGTGTACGATTTCCAGAAGCGCAGCAGCCTGATTCAGGTTTCTGCCGCGGGTGCGCAAAAGCTGGGCGACATCGCATCCGTACTGGCCTTCGGTGAAGGTTTGCAGGCGCACGCTCAATCGGCGCTGTTCAGGAAAGGCCAGGCCTAGCAGGCTGGGTCGTGGTCGACCGGCACCTGCCTCAAGACCCCTCCACGCGGCGATACAGCCGATAGCGTTCGTCCTTGTCGCCCTTGCGGTTGCCCTCCCAGATTTTCTTCCATCGCGCTTCGTCGAGCAGCGGCCTGGACAATTTGTTGCCCTGGATCAGGCGCAAATCGCAACGGTGTCTGTAGTCGTGCTCGGTGAGGATATTGCCGAAGTAATACAGCATCGCGCGTTGCCCTTCGCCCAGACGTTCCCCGGCAATGCATCGGTAATGTTCGGGCAGGGATTGCTTGAGCGAGGCGACCATGCCGCGATAGCTCTTGCCGCTGTCCAGCCAGGGCAGCCACAGCGTCATTGCGAGTATCCAGATCAGGGTGACGCCTGACGCCCAGTTCAATGTCGCGCGGCGCATCGAACGCCCGACGCGCCACACGATCACGATCCACAGTACCGTGGCGATGATCGCAATCACGAACGGTGTGGTATGAAGCTCCGGTTCGAAACCGGGCTGAAAGTCTTTCAGCCAGTGGGTGATCTTGGCATGGTTATCCAGCAGCAAGCCGGCCCAGCCCCACCACATCAGGATCGCAATCAGCGCGAATGTCATGATCCCGAACCAGTCCAGCGCGTTGGCCGCGCCGCGCTTCAGTATCGACAGCGAGGCGGTCGCCAGCAGTGTGAGCGGCAACAGCATCGGCAAGGCAAACAGCTCCGCAGTGCTGGCGGCGAGGCTGAGGGTGATGAACATCACCACGAAATTGACCAGCGGCAGCTGTAAATCGTCGCGTTGCGCCAGTTTTTTGCGGGACTTCCATACCATCCAGCCCGCGAGCGGCAGGGCGGGCCACGCCAGCCATGGCAGGTTTTCCAGATAGTAGAGGGAATCCTTGCCGGGACCGGATTTCGCGTGCTTGATCCAGTTGCCGATGTTGTGTGCCCATGCCCAGTCGGCGAACAATTGCGGTGAATGTCGATACAGCAGCAGCGGCCAGACGGTCAGCCACGGCAACGCGAACAGCAAGGCGACACCGAGGCTGAGATAAAATTGCCGCGTGCGCCAGTTCCGGAAAAACAGCGGCAGGCAAGCCGCAGTCAGCACAAACACGATCGGTGAGATAAAGCCCTTGGACATGAAGCCGATGCCCATGCCGGTCCCGGTCAATATGCCGGCGCGCCAGAATTGCTCCCTGCTGAGCGAGAAACCGAACAGCATCATTGCGCAGCCGGTCAGCAGCACGAGATCGGTGACCATCTGGTGTGCGCGTACCAGCATGCCCAGGCAGCCGATCAGGATGATCGCCGCAGCCCAGCCGCGATTTTCTCCGTACAGCCTGCGGCCGGCGAGGCCGATGAACAGCAGGGTCAGCGCAGTATAGAATCCGCTGGCAATGCGCGCGCCGTCGTGCAGCGGAAACAGCGGAGAAAACAGTTTGGCAAAAAGCGCAGCTGTCCAGTAGTACAGCGGCGGTTTGTCCATGAAAGGCTCGCCAGCCAGGGTGGGCACCAGCCAATCGCCGTTATGCAGCATCGAATAGATAACGCCGAAGCTGAATGCATCATCCGGCTTCCAAGGATCGTGCCCGACCAGCCCGGTACCCAGCCAGATCAGGCACAGCAACCCGAGCAGCACCGCTTTGCCGGGAGTGATCGGATGGGGGTCGGTGGGTTTGATGAAGTACATGCGATTTTTAGAGACACCCTAAACTGTTACGGCATTGTCGTCGCAAATAAAAAAGGCAGCTGACGCTGCCTTTTGATGGAACCGCCGCGCAAAGTTCCTCTTGGGTATATTGCCATTCCTTTGGGCAGCCAGCAAAGGCTGCCCGCGGATAACGGCTAGGCTGAAGCCTTGCTGCCGTATTTCTGACGGAACTTGTCGATGCGGCCTGCGGTATCGACTATCTTCTGAGTGCCGGTGTAGAAGGGATGGCATTCGGAACAGACCTCGACGTGCAAGGCTGGCTTGCCCATCACGGATTTGGTCTTGAAGCTGTTGCCGCAACTGCATGTCACGGTGATTTCATTGTAATCCGGGTGAATATTTGCTTTCATGATCTTTCCTTGCGTATGGTTTAGTGCGGCGGGTGTACGCACTCGGGTTTTGCATAAGGGCGCGCATTATCCATGAAAATGGGGGGCTGCGCAAATTGTCGTCCCCGGCGGTTATCCGGATAAATGGCAGCCGGATTTCGGTTCGAAATCCGGCAAGGATCAGCGCCTTCAGGTATTCCTTCAGCACGCACTGGTAGTGACTGCATGAATCAAATAAACTCCGCCCCTTGTGCTTGAATCAATCGGGGAATGAAAAATATGCCTGCACTGAGCCGGAATGAATACAGGACACTGGTGCTCGCCGCGCTGGGCGGGGCGCTGGAGTTCTACGATTTCGTGATCTTCGTGTTTTTTGCTGTCGCGATCGGTCAGCTATTCTTCCCGCACGACATGCCGGACTGGTTGCGCCAGTTGCAGACTTTCGGCATTTTCGCGGCCGGCTATCTGGCCCGTCCGCTCGGCGGTGTGGTGATGGCTCACTTCGGCGATCTGCTGGGGCGCAAGAGGATGTTCATGCTGAGCATATTTCTGATGGCGATTCCGACGATGGCGATCGGTTTGCTGCCGACCTATACGGCGATCGGCATCTGGGCACCGCTGCTGCTGCTCGCGATGCGCGTGCTTCAGGGCGCGGCGGTCGGCGGGGAAGTGCCGGGAGCATGGGTGTTTGTTTCCGAGCACGTGCCTGCACGCCATGTCGGCTTTGCATGTGGAACCCTGACGGCCGGACTTACTGGCGGCATCCTGCTCGGTTCACTCGTGGCGACCGCGATCCACAAGATTTACGCTCCCGCCGAATTGCTCAGCCAGGGCTGGCGTGTGCCTTTTATCATCGGCGGGCTGTTTGGCCTGATGGCGGCATGGCTGCGCCAATGGCTGCAGGAAACGCCTGTGTTCAGGGAGATGCAGGCGCGCAAGGCATTGGCGGACGAGTTGCCGCTGAAGAGGGTGGTGCGTGAACATCGACCAGCCGTAATCTTGACCATGATGATGACCTGGCTGCTGTCCGCCGCAATCGTGGTGATGATACTGATGACCCCGACGCTGGTACAGAAGCTGTATGCGATTCCCGCGGCCGTCGCGTTGCAGGCGAACAGTATCGCGACGCTATTCCTGAGTCTGGGCTGCGTGGTGTTCGGTGCGCTGGCCGATCGGTATGGCCCGGGGCGGGTGTTGCTGGTCGGTTGTGCGATGCTGGGCATCACTTCGGGACTGTTCTATCATCAGATGTCGGTCGCGCCCCAGAACATCGATGGCCTGTATGCCTTGTGCGGATTCTTTGTCGGCGTGATCGGCGTGGTGCCGAGTGTTGCTGTCAAGGCATTCCCGCCGGCAGTGCGTTTTTCCGGATTGTCCTTTTCATATAATGTCGCTTACGCGGTGTTTGGCGGGCTGACACCGGTGGCGGTCAGCATGCTGATGCCTCTCGACCCGCTGGCACCCGCGCATTACGTGGAAGTGCTGAGCGTCGTGGGCATGCTGATTGGATTGTATTTGTGGCGCGGGGACAAAGCGCTCAGGTCCGGATAAGACTTTTATGCGAAAATACGCGCCGCGAAAATTGCATGCGTGAATAATCTGCAGCTTGCCGGCATGCGCCCTCTGCTCAGGAAATAATGTGCTAAAAGAAAATCCGACATTTTTAGAAGACCTCCGGCAATTGCTTGCGGCGGATATGGCCGCGGTGGATCAGGTGATACGCACACGGTTGCATTCAGAAGTAGTGCTGGTCAATCAGGTAGGTGAATACATCATCAACGGCGGCGGCAAGCGCTTGCGCCCCGCGCTGGTGGTGCTGTCAGCCGAAGCTTTCGGTTACCAGGGCAAACATCACCACGATCTGGCAGCGGTGGTCGAATTCATACATACCGCGACACTGCTGCACGACGATGTGGTGGACGAATCCAAACTGCGCCGCGGCCGGGCGACTGCCAGCGCGCTGTTCGGCAATGCGGCCAGCGTGCTGGTTGGCGATTTCCTGTATTCGCGCGCTTTCCAGATGATGGTCGAGGTGGGCGAGATGCGCGTGATGCAGACGCTGGCCGATGCGACCAATGTCATCGCCGAGGGCGAAGTGCTTCAGCTGCTCAACTGCCATGATGCAGATGTCGATGCAGCCAGTTACATGCGCGTGATCCATTGCAAGACCGCCAAGCTATTCGAGGCGGCAATGCGCCTTGGCGCGATACTGGGCAAGGTTGGCGAGAAGGAAGAACATGCCATGGCCAAGTATGGCATGCATCTCGGTACCGCATTCCAGCTGGTGGACGATGTACTGGACTATTCCGCCGACGAGCAGCAGACCGGCAAGCATCTCGGCGACGATCTCGCCGAAGGCAAGCCGACCCTGCCGCTGATCTATGCGATGCAGCACGGCTCGGCTGAGCAGGCTGCCGTTGTGCGCAACGCGATCGAACAGGGAGATGTGGAAAAATTCGCCGATGTGCTGCAGATCATCCGTGCCACTGGTGCGCTGGATTTCACCCGACAGCAAGCGATGCGTGAAGCCGACGCGGCATGTGCCGCAATCGCCGGTTTGGCGGATTCTAAATACAAGCGTTGTTTGCTAGAATTGGCGGGGTTTTCCGCAACACGGCAGTTCTAGTGTTATAAGGCTTATCGGTGTCGCTGAAAACCGCTGTTGGTATCAGTGGCATCGAAACGGGGTGTAGCTCAGCCTGGTAGAGTACTGCGTTCGGGACGCAGGAGTCGGAGGTTCGAATCCTCTCACCCCGACCAGGCAAAGTCAGTTCTTCAAAGCGGTGCAAGGATCAGCAGCACCCGGTACGGGCCATGTGCGCCCAGTGTGACGGTCTGTTCGATATCGGCGGTGCGCGACGGGCCCGAAATGAAGTTGACCGCGCGCGGCGGTTGTTCGCATTCCTTGCGCATCTGATCCCAGGCTTCTTCCATCGTCGCGACGATACGGCCCGGGTTTACAACGGCCACATGGGTTTCCGGCAACAGGCTGGTGGTGGCCGGTGTTTCAACTCCCGACAGCATCATCAGCGTACCCGTTTCTGCAATCGCGCAGAATGCGCCGGTCACACCCACCGGGTCGTCGTCCCTGGCCGGGCGCGACTGCATTTCCAGTCCGGCCGCTCCCCATTGCAATCCGGCAAGAGAGGGCCAGCATACGCCACGCATCGGCAACTGGCGTTCGTTCAGATAGCGCGCCAGCAACTGCGGTACTTCCGCCAGATGGTCTGCCTTCAGTACATCGCTGGAAAGTTTCAGTGCACGTTCGCTGAAACATGCGACCAGATCATCCGGAGGAGGTGGAAGCGGCCCGCGCGGGTGCTGCTCAAGGTGGCTGGCGATTGCATCCATTTGGTTCCCGGCACGCGCATGATTTTGAGCATCGCGTATCCTGCCGAGAATCTTGTCGCGCGCGTTCATTTGCGCTTTCCCTGTTGGTACATTTCACGGAAAGTCTGACCCGCCGGAGCCGGTAAATCACGCCCATCGGTCCAGCCCGATGCACCGGGCAGGATGTGCAGCAGTTTGTCCCTGCCGCCGAGCAGCCTCAGCAAGCGCGCGGTTGCCCTGGTCGCCAGCGCATATATCGCCGGGTGCAGCGACAGCCAGGCCCACGCTCTGAGCATGAAAGTTTCCTGGCGTGACTTCATGCCGTTTTCCAATTGTTTCACGCGCAATTTTCGCAACAGGTCCGGCAAAGGAATTTTCACCGGGCATACTGCCGAGCAGGCGCCGCAAAATGTCGACGCATTGGGCAGGTCCGGTGATTTTTCGATGCCGCCTAACAATGGAGTGAGTATCGAGCCCATCGGGCCGGGATAAACCCAGCCATAGGCGTGGCCGCCGATATTCTGGTACACCGGGCAATGGTTCATGCATGCGCCGCAGCGGATGCAGCGCAGCATCTCCTGCATTTCTCCACCGATGAGCTTGCTGCGGCCGTTGTCGAGCAGGATGATATGGAAGTGTTCCGGACCTTCGTGATCTTCCTTGGCCTTGTTTCCGGTCAGTACCGATACATAATTGGTGATCGACTGCCCGGTTGCAGAGCGCGGCAGCAGGCGCAGCAGCGTGGACACGTCTTCCAGCGTAGGCACCACCTTTTCGATTCCGGTGATCGCGACATGCACGCGCGGCAGTGTCGTCACCAGCCGCCCGTTGCCTTCGTTGGTCACGATCAGCACCGAACCGGTTTCCGCGACCAGGAAATTGCCGCCCGAGATGCCCATTTCCGCATTCAGGAAGGCCGGGCGCAGCACTTCGCGTGCCTCGCGGCACAGCTCGGCGATACCGGTCTTGCGCGGCAACTGGTGCTTCTCCGCGAACAGATCAGAGATTTCCTCCTTGTTCTTGTGCACCACCGGCGCGACGATGTGCGAAGGCGCTTCGTGGGCGAGTTGCAGGATATATTCGCCCAGGTCGGTCTCCATCACCTTGACGCCGGCCTGTTCCAGCGCGTCGTTCAGCCCGCACTCTTCGCTGACCATGGACTTGGATTTGGATGCCGTTTTTACGCCGTGCTGTGCGGCGATCCCGGCAACGATGCGGTTGACGTCCTCGCCGCTTTCCGCCCAGTGCACGATCGCACCTCTTGCCGTGGCCTGCTGCTCGAATTGCAGCAGCCAGTGTTCGAGATCGTTCAGTACCCGGTCGCGAATCCCGGCAGCAGCGTCGCGCGTTTCCTGCAGGTCATGTATCTCGCTGATGACCGCCGAGCGCCCTTCGACAAAGCGTGACTGAAGACGCGACAGAGCATCCTGGAGTTTTGCATCGGCCAGTTTTATGGTGACCTGATTTTTGAAATCGACAGAAGTGTTTTTCATCCGGTCGCATCCGGTTCGACGTCGGCCAGCACCTCGGCTACATGCAGCACGCGGGTGCGATGGTCTCCTTTGCGGCGCAACCGGCCCTCGATATTCAGCAAACAACCGAGGTCACCGCCGACAATGGTGTTTGCGTGGGCCTCGGTGATGTGTTTGCACTTGTTGTCGGCCATGCGTGTCGACAGTTCGCCGTACTTGACCGAGAAGGTGCCGCCGAAGCCGCAACAGGTGGTCGATTCCACCATCTCGTTCAGGGTGACGCCGGGCATCGTCGCCAGCAATGCGCGCGGTTGTTTGTAGACATCGAGTTCGCGCAGACCCGAGCAGGAATCGTGATAGGTCAGCGTACCCCTGAAATTGCCGGGCGCCTTCCCCAGTCTGGCGACATTGACCAGGAAGTCGGTCAGTTCGTGGGTGCGTTGCGCCAATGCGGCGAATCTCTGATGCAGTGCAGGATCGTCGCGAAACAGGTCGGGGTAATGAACGCGTATCATCCCGGCGCAGGACCCGGACGGCAGCACCACATAATCGAATGCCTCGAACTCGGCGAGAAACTTCAGCGCCATCGTCCTCGCGGATTTGCGGTCGCCCGAGTTGAATCCGGGTTGGCCGCAACAGGTTTGCCGTGCGGGCACGACAACTTCGCAGCCGGCTGTTTCCAGCAGCCTGATCGCGGCAAAGCCGATGCGGGGACGCATGGTGTCCACCAGGCAAGTGACAAAAAATCCGACGCGCATTTGCATATTTCCGGAAGTGGGTGCGGCAATGTTTAACTATACGCTCGTGGAGCGGTATCCATAAAAATCGGGCGGAGCAATACGTCGGCGATTATTCGGCGCGCCTTCTTTCGCGCCTGAATATGCGTTGCTGCCCGGGCATGCGAGCGGTATCCGCCTTCCCGCGCTGTCTTGCGCCCAAGTGCCGGTACCGGCGCGTTTCGCTGCGCCGTTCGGCTCCCTGTCCGGAGCGGCGGCCCCGCATCTGACGGAATTGCCTGATGCGCTGTTCGCGCATTTGTTCGAGCCGGCCGCGCAGGAATTCCTTGCGCTTCAGAATGCGCTGTTCGATTCTGAGTTTTCGAAATGCGAGGAAGCGCGGCCGATGCGCGAGAAAAAACGGTGCCGCGGCGCGGTTACGAGGCGTAAACGCGAATTTCCCCGGGGTTACGTCGACTTCTCCGCGCGCAGTCTTCAATACAGTCGATCCGGTATTGACCGTGTCATAGGTTCCCGGCTGGTCGCCATTGCCATTGTCAATAACGGTTGTCTCGTGGTCCGTGCCGCGTATCCCGATGGTGGCAGTGGGTGTCGTGATTCGATATGCGGCGTAATCGTGCTTGCCTATCCAGCCGGTGATGGAACGAACACTCCCCTTGAGCAGCGACATGAATATCCTGTCTAGCGAGCTGCCCTCGGCTTTGTATTGATCCACGCGGAACACGGTATTCGGACGAATGGCGATGATGCCTCCATCCTCCGTGACGATGTGCACCTCGCCATCTGCCCCGGAAGTGATGGTCTGCTGTTCGTATATCTTCTGGCCGACAGTGATTGCGACCTGTACACCCGACTGCCCGGATACACTGGCGCTTCCCGAAAGGTCATCGACAGTACCAAACAGCGCGGCCGCATAAGCGATACGACAGACTGAAAGCAGTATCAGAAGGGTTATCAGTTGTTTCAGAAGCGTGTTCATATATATATTCGTGCAGAAACTTTCGCGACTCTTTCCGGAGAAGCCGGTGTCAGGATGAAAAATAATCCGTGATGCCAGGCAAATAGCTACTCATGGTTCGGATGATGACGCTTGAGCTCCGGATATTTACAGGTCCGGAATTACCCATCTGACCGGTTCAACTGTTCAATGAACGCGCTGATGCCATAACGGGCGATTTGCGCATCTTCTCCAGATTTAACTCCTGATACCCCTACGGCGCCGACGCATTCGCCATCGATCACGATGGGCTCGCCGCCTTCCAGGAAGGTCAGTCCGCCAGGCATGGACAACACCGAGGTTTCGCCGCCTGCGATTCTGTCAGCAAAGGATTTTGAAGGCCTGCGTCCCATAGCGGAAGTGTGAGCCTTGCCGGTGGCGATGTCCATGCTGATCAAAGGTGCGCCATCCAGTCGTTGCAGCCACAGCAAGTGACCGCCTTCGTCGGCGATCGCAATGGTGACCGCCCAATTCTGGCGTACCGCCTCGCTTTCGCAGCCCGCAGCGATGATTTTCACATCCGCCAGCGTCAAATGCTTTTTACTTTTCACGTAATTCCCCCTTGAGATTTAATTGAACGATACCGAATGGCGGGTATTTTACGCAGAGTGATAGCCGAGCTGTCTGGAAATCTGCAAGCCAGTCTCCATGACTTGCTCAATCCATTCATCACGTCGCCGTTCTATGGGTGCCGACACGGACAAACCTGCGGCCACATGGCCGTTGGCATCATGTATTAGTGTTCCGATGCATCCTACACCCAGTTCGGCCTCTTCATTATCAAGGGCGTAGCCGCGTTTGGCTGCGGTGATGCAGTCATGCAACAAGGTGGTGACGCGGGTGTGGGTGTGTGTTGTATAAGGGGGCAATTTGCTGCGCTTGGCATAGCTGCGGCATGCTGCCTCGCCCTGGGCGCCCATCATCAGTTTCCCTACCGCGGTAACATGCAGGGGTGCGCGGCTACCGATCACCTGTTCCACCCGTATCATACGTTTCGCAAGAGAGCGCTCTATGTATACGACCTCGTCATCCTCGCGCACGACCAGATTGACCGTCTCGCCCAATCGGTCGCGGAGTTTTTCCATCAGCGGAAGCGCAATTTTCCTGATGTCCACCCCGGCGCTGACCCGGCCGCCCAGTTGCATCAGCTTGACTCCCAATTGATAGTTTCCTCTCGTGGTGCGCTCTACGAAACCCTGTTCGGCGAGCGACGAAAGTATGCGGAAGGCGGTAGAAGGATGTAATCCAGTTTCAGCCGAGAGTATTTTCAAACTTACAGGATCTTCGTGCCCGGCTATGACGTCCAGCAGTCGTGCCAACCGTTCGATGACTTGTATGGAGTGCGGTTCTTTTAGCATTTTTCGTATTATGAAAACGATTGTGTATTGCGAAATTGTACAGCAGCAGGTATCCTGTTTACAAATAATTTTTGAAATATCCATTTCGGTGACTGACTTCAGGGTCAGCCACACTTTCTGACTTCGCAATAACGGATTCTAAGGAGCAATGACCATGTCGACCAGCGCAGCAATTACCCCAGAGTTTTGTCAGGGCATTCAACATTTCGGTGCGGCCTGGGAAGACTTTTCCCGGCACGCCCAATCGGCTGTCATCAAGGAAGGCAAGTCTGCGATCAGCGACCCGCATGCCCCCGATGCGGTGTACCAGACATTGCTGATGGCCGATGCGTTGCGCTATCTGACTCTGCAAACCTGCGGTTCGAAGGGATCGGGCCATCCGGGCGGCTTTGCCAGCAGCGCGGATGCCTATGCCTCGCTGGTGATGCTCGGCCACACCAATATCGTGACCGAGGTCGGCCACCATGCCCCGGGATTCTACAGCGCGATGTTCCTCGACACTTCGCTGGAAGAGATGGGGATCAAGACAGTGACGGAGCTGATGGCGCGCTTTCGCGAGAAGCATGGTCTGCTCGGCCATCTGTCAGGCGCGATTCCGGGCCTGCTGGCACCCGCCGGCCCGCTGGGTCAGGGCCAGCACTTTGCGATGGCCGGCGCGATGCTGCATCCGGGCAAATTGTTCCCGGTCACGATCGGAGACGGCGGCATGGGCGAGCCGTACGTGCTCAATTCGATGATGCACTTCAATACCGCGTACCCGAAAGTGACCAATTTCCTGCCGACCCTGATCTGGAACGGCTACAGCCAGGAACATCACTCGATGGTGTCGCGCTTCAGCAACGCCGAAATGATCGCCTACTGGAAAGGACACGGCTTCAAGGAAGTGATCCTGGTCGACGCCAAGGATTTCGACGACAGCAATCAGGCCAGCGCCTACGCAGACAGTTCCTATTTCTCGCACAAACAGCGTCTGGCTTTTGCCGCCGCAGTGCTGGCCGGTGTGGACAAGGCGGCCAAGTCTGCGCTGGGCGGCACGCTGACCGCATTCATCATCAAGCAGATGAAGGGTACCGGCGTGCATACCGTCGGCGCGAAATCGCACAATCTTTACCCGGTCGACAGCCTGGACAAGCCGCACATGATCGAAGGGTTGAAGCGCCGCGCGCTGAATCCCGAAGCATGGACAATCGTGCGCGAGAATTTCGTTCGCGCCGGCGGCGGACCTGCCGCAAAAACCGCCGTAACCGAGCATGTGCTGGAGCTGGCCCCGCTGGGCAAGATGCCGCTGCACGAATTTGCGAAGAGCGAAAAGGCGGTGCCATCGACCGCGATGGGCGCGCTGGTTGCCCATGTGGGCACCAAAGACAAGCGTTTCGTCGTGACCAATGCCGACGGCAACGAGGCATCGGCGATGAAGAACATCAACGACGCGCTGAAGATCCGTCATCCGACCGTCGATCCGCTGTACAACCAGGAGCCGGAAGGACAGGTCTACGAACCGCTGAACGAGGATGCGTGCGCCGGATTGGCAGCAGGCCTCGCGCTGTTCGGATCACGCGCATTGTGGCTGTCCTACGAGAGCTTTGCGATCAACGGCTGGCCGATCGTGCAGACGGTCGCGCAGGCAATGGCCGAACTGCGCCGAAAGACACCGTCGATCGTGACGATGTTTACTGCCGGCGCGCTGGAACAGGGCCGCAACGGCTGGACGCACCAGCGTCCGGAAATCGAGAACTACTTCGCCGCGCAGATGCGCAACGGCAACACGTTCCCGCTGTTTCCGTGCGATGCGAATGCGATCCAGGCATCGTACGAATATGCGACCAACAGCTTCAACAAGTGCATGGTGATCATCGCTTCCAAGAGTTCGCTGCCGGTGTACATGAGCGTGGATGAGGCCAGGCACGCGGTCGAAGAAGGCGCGGCGGTCATCTACGAAAGCAAGACCGGCAGCAAGGGTACCGTGGTGTTCGCGGTGACCGGCGATATGGTGTTCCTGCCGGTGTTCGAAGCCAAGGACAAGCTGGAAGCGGATGGCTACAAGGTGCGCATCGTTGCGGTCGTGAATCCGCGCCGTCTGTACCGCCCCACCGACATTTCATGGGACACCGTATCCGAGCCGGACAACAAGTTCATGGATGACGCGCATTTCAATGCGCTGTTCGACGGAGACGTACTGCTGGCTGTGAGCGGCGGCCCGAGCGCGGTACTTGAGCCGGTGCTGCTGCGCACCCGCGCAGCCAATCGCGACACCTTTGCGTGGAAGCGCGGCGAGACCACCGCCAGCCCGGCCGAGATCATGGACTTCAACGGCCTGACAGCCGACGCGATGTTCACGCGCGTCAAGGCGCTGAAGGGATGATTTTCAATGCACCGCCGGGGCACCCAGCCCCGGAATTTTGTGTAGGTGATACATGACTGAAACCAAAATCATCGTGCTGGACGATGATCCGACCGGCTCGCAAACGGTGCACGGCTGCCTGTTGCTGACGCGCTGGGACAAGGACACGCTGCGCGAGGCGATCATGGATGCGTCGCCGCTGTTTTTCGTGCTGACCAATACCCGCGGCATGGCGGCCGGACCTGCCGCGGATATCACCCGCGAGGTTTGCCGGAACCTGAAACTGGCGCTGGCAGAACTGAAGCAGGGCGGACACGACATCAACCCGATCATGGTCAGCCGTTCGGATTCGACGCTGCGCGGCCATTACCCGGTCGAAACCGATGTGATTGCTTCGGAGCTGGGCGCGTTCGATGCGCACTTCCTGGTCCCGGCATTCTTCGAAGGCGGCCGCATTACCCGCGACAGCGTGCACTACCTGATGGTGGATGGCAGGGAAACGCCGGTGCACGAAACCGAATTTGCTCGCGATTCGGTGTTTGGTTACCACCATAGCTATTTGCCCGACTACGTCGAGGAAAAGACGTCCGGTCGCATCAGGGCGGTCGAAGTCCAACGCTTTCTGCTGCGCGACGTTCGCGGCGACAGCCTGCCGCGCCTGATGCGGCTGAGGGGCAACGTGTGCTGCGTGGTGGATGCGGAAACCCAGCAGGACCTGGACCATTTCGCCGAACAGCTGCGTCTGGCAGCCGCGCAGGGCAAGCACTTCCTGTTCCGCAGTGCAGCCAGTCTGCTCACCGCGCTGGCAGGCCTGCCGCGCCAGCCGGTTGCTGCAGAAGACATGGCGCAATATGTGCGCGGCGGCAAGGCGGGCGCGGTCATCGTCGGGTCGCACGTCAGGAAAACCACCGCGCAGCTCGAACAATTGCTGAAGATGCCCGGGGTCGTGCCGATAGAAGTGGACGTGGGGCAATTGCCGGAAAAACGCGAGGCGATGCTGGCGGAGATCATCCGCAAGTGCGAACTGAGTCACGACGCAGGGGAGACTCCGGTTGTGTTTACCAGCCGCACGGAAAAGGCATTTCCCGACCAGGCGACGCGGCTCGCATTCGGCGACATGGTTTCCGCGTTTCTGATGGACGTGGTGCGCAATTTGCCCAGGACACTGGGCTTTTTGATCAGCAAAGGCGGGATCACGTCGAATGATGTGCTGAGCTCGGGCTTGGCGCTGCGCACCTCGCGCGTCGTCGGGCAGATCCTCGCGGGATGTTCGGTGGTTTGCTGTCCCGCTGATCATCCCCGCTTTCCGGATTTGCCGGTAGTGATTTTCCCAGGCAATGTCGGCGATGATCAGGCGCTGGCCACGGTGTATCGCAGACTGGCTGCAAAAGAGTAAGCGCTGACAGGGTATCGTTGCGGATAAGCAATGCCGCAATGATCATTGATCGGAAGCAGGGAACGGGGATGCCGGAAGCATTCCCGTTCCCTGCCTTACTCGTCCTTGTGCAGTCCCTCGGAGAACTCGTATATCGCCATGCCTACCCCAATCAGCACAACCGCAATCAGCGGGATTTTATGCAGCTTGATCACTGGCTCTGCAAGGAAGGCAATGATTGCCAGAAGGCCGATCAGGCCGGCTAATGTTTTGAATTTCATGGCGTCCTCACTTTTCCTGTTGGTTACTTGACGGATTCGACCAGCCAGCGCGCGGTGCGCAGCAACCGTGCATCGTCTCCGACACGCCCGACCAGTTGTACTCCGACTGGCAGGCCGTTGCCTGACTGCAGCAACGGCAGGCTGATTGCCGGCATGCCGCAATAAGTCCACAGCGTGCAGTACATCGGGCTGCCTGTCGACTCCAGACCTAGCGACGCGGCGCCAGCGACCGCGGGCGTCAGGATCGCATCGTAACGGTCGAAGATCTCGTCGAGCGCTTCGGTGACCACCGGGATGCGCGACAGCGACTTGATGTAGTCGACCGCCTTCACGCTGCGGCCCCGCTCTATCAGTTCTTTCAGCGTGGCGGACAGCTTGTCGGCGCCGCGCTCGTAGTCGGCTTCGTAGTTGGCAGCGATGTCTGCCTCCATTACGGACTTGTGCCAATCGAGCACCGCCGCGGCCGAGTCGGGCAGCTCGAACTCGCCAACTTTCCCGCTCAGGTGTTCGACCAGTTCATCGAATCCATCCCGGGTATCGGCATCCAGCTGCTGCCACCATGGCGTTTTGACCAGTGCAAGGGTGGGCGGCATCGGCGGTTCTTCGTTGCACAGCCGCAGCATCGGCACCGGTGCACGAGGCGTCATGTCCGGTTCGTCGGCGTCGTAGGCGGATAGCACTTCGCCGAGCAGCGCGACATCGTCGATGCTGCGGGCAAATCCGCCGACCTGGTCGAGTGGCTCCGATTGGCGCAGGATACCCTGGCGGGAAATCAGCCCGCGAGTCGGCTTGAAACCGAACACGCCGCAATAAGCGGCCGGCCGGATCAGCGAGCCGTTGGTCTGCGTGCCGATCGCAAGCGGTACCATGCCGGCCGCAACGGCTGCCGCCGAACCGCTCGACGAGCCGCCGGGCGTGTGTCCGGGGTTGTGCGGGTTGCGCGTCTTGCCGGGCGAGAGTGTGGCCAGTTCGGTGGTTACCGTTTTGCCCATGATCACGGCGCCAGCGGTGCGCAGCAGATCGACCACCTTGGCATCGTGCCATGGATTGCGTCCCGCATGCAGCGGCGTGCCGTCCTCGGTCGGCATGTCGCCGGTATCGATGATGTCCTTGATGCCGACCGGCACACCGTGCAGCGGTCCCAGCGGCTTGCCGGCAGCACGATGCTCGTCGGCCTTTGTTGCCTGTGTCAGCGCGTGTTCCGCATCAAAATAGGCCCAGGCCTGCACCTCCGGCTCCCGAGCCTGTATCTGCGCGATGCAGGCCTGTACCAGGTCGCGGGAACTGAACACGCCGTCGCGAATGCCCTGGGCGGCCTGGTTGGCCGTGAGCCAGTTCAGATTTTCCATGTCGTCATCCTGTCTTGTACCATCAGTTGTTGTAGAACAGGTTGGGCAGCCAGTAGACCAGCTGAGGGAAGATGTAAACTGCCGCCATTGCGACAATCACCATGCTCAGGAACGGCAGGCAGCCCTTGAAAATGGTGACCAGTTGCACGTGCTTCGGCGCTACTCCTTTCAGGTAGTAGGCCGACATCGCCATCGGCGGGGTCAGGAACGAGGTCTGCAGGTTCAGCGCGATCAGGATGCCGAAAAACATCGGGTCGACATCAAAGTGCGGCAGCAACGGCAGGAAGATCGGCACGAAAATGATGATGATCTCGCTCCACTCCAGCGGCCAGCCCAGCAGGAAGATGATCAGCTGGGACATCAGCAGGAAGGTGATTGTGCCCAGGTGCATCGCAAGCACGTAATGCTTGATCAGTTGCTCGCCACCGAGATAGGAAAATACCGAGGAAAAGGTCCATGAACCAACGAACAGCCAGCACACCATCGCGGTGGTGCGCGCAGTCAGGAATACCGCTTCCTTCAGCCTGCCCCAGGTCAGCGCCCGGTAGGCCGCCGCGAGCAGCACACCGCCCAGTGCGCCAATCGCGGCCGCTTCGCTGGGTGTGGCGAGACCGAACAGGATCGCGCCGAGCACCGACAGGATCAGGATCGCGAGCGGCAGGAATGCTTTGCCCAATAGGATGAATACGTCGACCCATTTAACATTATCGGTTTGCTCCTTGGGCAGTTTGGGCGCCAGTGAGGGATTGATTACCACCCGGGTCACTACGTAGGCAATATACAGGGACGCCAGCAGAAATCCGGGGAGCATCGCCGCGGCATAAAGTCTGACGACGGATATCGATGCTGTCGCGCCATACACGATCAGCATGATCGAGGGTGGGATCAGGATACCCAGCGTTCCGCCGGCCGCGATCACGCCGGTGGAGAGTTTCTGGTCGTAGCCGGCCTTGAGCATGGCCGGCAACGCAAGCAGGCCCATCAGCGTTACCACCGCGCCGACGATACCGGTCGCGGTCGCGAACAGCGCGCAGGTGATCAGTGCCGCGATTGCCATCGCGCCGGGAACCGCGCGGAATGCGAGCTGCAGGCTCAGGAACAGACGGTCGAGAATATTCGATCGCTCGACGATATAGCCCATGAACAGGAATAGCGGTATCGCGGTCAGCACATCGTTGTTCATCACGCTGAAGGTGTTCTGGGTCAGCAGGTAGAACACCCGGTTGTCGAAGAACGCCTGATCAGGCATGTAGTAGGCGTAATAGCCGTAGAACACACCCATCGCCATCAGCGTGAACGCGATCGGGAAGCCGAGCAGGATGATGAAAATGAATGTTCCCAGCATCATCATCGCAATTTGCGGATCGGTCATTTGGCTTCTCCTGAAATCACGGCCTGGTAATCGACCTCTTCGGCTTTGGCGGCAGCCAGCATGGCTGCTGTTTCCATTTCCTCGACGTCGTGCAAACGCTCCGGCCATTTGCCGGTACGAAGACAGATAATGCAACGCAGCACTTCTGCGATGCCCTGTATCGCCAGCAGCGTGGCTGCAGCCGGTATGATCAGCTTGAGTTGCCAGATCGGCACGCCGATCGGGCTGTTGACGCTCACCTCGTGGATGCGCACCGAGTCCATCGAATAGTTCCAGCCCGCATATACCAGGGCAAGGATGCCGGGATAGAAGAAGGTGATGAGCAGCACCAGCTCGATGCCCGCCTGTACGCGGGTCGGCATCAGCCGGAAAAATATGTCGCCGCGCACATGGGAGCCCCGCGACAGCGCATAAGCGCCCGACATCATGAACAATCCGCCGTAAAGGATGTAGCTCATGTCGAAGGCCCAGCCGGTCGGATCGTCCAGCACATAGCGAACGAATACTTCATAGGAAGTGCCCAGCGTCATTACGACGATGCACCAGGCAAAGGCATGCCCGACCGATTTCGACAGCTGGTCTATGTTGTGCAACAGCGTTTGAATTTGCATGATATGCGCCCTACAAAACAAGGCGGGGGTGCCGAAACACCCGCCGCCAGGGTTAATACTGCGATGATAATCGCCGACAGCGATACATCAGAAGCCGAGCTTGCCGAACAGGTGTTCGTAAGCCGCCTTGTAGTCGGCGCTGTTGAAGAAGCTGTAGTAGCCGACCCGCTTGGCCCACGCCTTCTGCGATTCCCACACCTTCGCGAAGTACGGATCCTGGGCGCTGATGCGCTTGACCAGCACGTCCCAGCCCTTGAGTTGGGCGTCGAAGATGCTTTGCGGTGTGCGCAGCACGTGCACATGATCCTTGTCCTTCAGGGTTTGCAGATCGCGCGAATAGTTGTCCATCGCCATCGCAAAGTTCGAGGTGGATGCCGCTTCGGCCGAATAGCGCAACACCATCTGCAGGTCCTTGGGCAGAGATTCGTAACGCTTGCGGTTGAAAACGATCTCGAAGAACTCCTGGGCCTGGTGGTAGCTGCCCATCATGTAGTTCTTGGCCACGTCCTGGGCGCCAAACCGCATATCGGAAGTCGGATTGTTGTATTCGAATGCCTCGATCACGCCACGCTCCATTGCCGGCACGATCTCGCCGCCCGGCAACTGGGTTACCTTGCAGCCCAGTTCCTGCATCAGGTCTGCCGCCAGGCCGACGGTACGGTACTTCAGGCCTTTCAGCTGGGACGCGCTTTTGATCGGCTTCTTGAACCAGCCCAGCGGCTGGGTTGGCATCGGCATTGCAAAAAATCCGACCACGTCGAGCTGCAGTTTTTTCATCAGTTCGTTGTAGAAGGGATATCCTTCCTTGGCAATCCAGGCCAGATTCTGGTCGGCGGTACAGCCGGTGACCGGACCTGAGCCGAACAGCGAGGCTACCTTGCTTTTGCCATACCAGTAAACGGCAACCTGGTGGCCGGCATCGATCACGCCTTTGGAAGTAGCTTCCATCACTTCGAAGGGCTTGACCACCGATCCTGCCACCAGATAGTCGATGCGCAGACGGCCTTCGGCCATTTCATTGACGCGGTCGACGTATTCCTGGGCCATATCGTTGAAGATGTCCTTCGCTCCCCAGGCACCCTGCATCTTGAGAACGATGGGCGATGCGGCAACCGAGATCGATGGGAAGCCTGTTATGGCGGCACCGGTCGTGACCGCCGCAGCCGTCGTCAGAAACTTGCGGCGTGACACGGTTTTGGGGGTTTCTTTTATTTCTACTTCCTTGTCCATGATTTTTCCTCCTTTATTTTGACTTCAGATACAGACATGCTGCCTCTTGCTTCAATCGGCCTCGTCACAAGATGATCACGTGACCGCTTGATCCCTGGATTGATTCGCTACTTGTATTTGGGCTGCTGCTGCCTGCATGGTTGATCGAGCGTACCTGCTGCGCATCATCGTACGGGCGGCAAAAGTTTGGTATGGAAGTTGGATACGGGATTGGTTTCCTGCTGCCATGCTGCGCATCGATTCCGGAATGGTGCCGATACTGCGGGGCAGGTTTGTTTTATTGCGGCGATAGTGGTGCAGCGCCAGCACACCGCAGCACGTCGACTGATATACCAGAGTAACTTTGTTCGCTATCGGCATGGTCATAAATTTATTACAGCAGGTGATATTGCGAAATTTTTTAATTTTATTTTTGTTTTTTTGTATCTATTATTTTTTTAATGTTATTGCAAAAGCAGGTTGGAGCAGTAAAGCATAAGTCGGCGAACGATAACTCATTCACCTGGCACTGACAACTAACATTTTCATTTCCCGCATTATTTTTCACATGGTGAAAATATGCGGCCGGTTGATAGTGAAACCGGGCGAGTTGCCTGGTTTGGCGATGTATTATTGCGCAAAAGTAAAAACGGCCAAATTGACGTTTGGCAGTTTCAGGAGATACAGTACGTGACTGCCTTATGGCTAGAGAGCAGTTCATGGTCGTTTCGATCACCCGGCCTCGAATTGCAGATGTCTCCCCTTTCTTCAGGCAATTCTCAAGGAAAACAACATGCCTAAACCAACTTTACAACTCTGGATCAATGGTCAGCGCACCGACAGTCTCAGCCGCCGCCTCGCGGATGTGACCAACCCGGCTAGCGGTACAGTCATCCGGCAAGTGCCGCTGGCCAGCCGCGAGGACGTCGAGGCGGCGGTCGCCTCGGCGAAGGCGGCATTCCCCGGCTGGCGCGACACCACCCCGCTGCGCCGCAGCCGCGTGCTGAACAAGTTCCGCGAACTGCTCGAAAAGCACCGCAGCGAGCTTGCTCAACTGGCCAGCGAGGAGCACGGCAAGACGCTGGATGATGCGGCCGGCTCGGTGCAGCGCGGCATCGAAGTGGTCGAATTTGCGGTCGGTGCGCCGCACCTGCTCAAGGGCGAGCATGCCGAAAATGTCGGCCGCGGTGTCGATTGCCACTCCATGCTGCAACCGATCGGCGTGTGTGCAGGCATCACGCCGTTCAACTTTCCCGCGATGGTGCCGATGTGGATGTTCCCGATCGCGATCGCGTGCGGCAACGCCTTCGTGCTCAAGCCGTCGGAAAAGGTGCCTTCGTGCAGCCTGCGCATGGCCGAACTGTTCAAGGAGGCGGGATTGCCGGACGGCGTGTTCAACGTCGTGCCCGGTGACAAGGAGGCGGTGGATGCGCTGCTGACGCACCCAGACGTGAGATCGATTTCCTTTGTCGGTTCGACCCCGATCGCAAAATATATATACGAGACTGCCGCGCACCATGGCAAGCGCGTTCAGGCGCTGGGCGGTGCAAAGAACCACGCGGTGGTGATGCCTGACGCCGAACTGGATTTCACCGCCGATGCGATCATGGGCGCCGCGTACGGCTCCGCGGGCGAGCGCTGCATGGCGATTTCCACCGTGGTTGCGGTGGGCGATGTTGCCGATATGCTGGTGGCCAAGCTGAAGGCCAGGGCCGAGAAGCTGGTGGTCGGCCCGGGCGATAAAAAGGGCGTCGACATGGGGCCGGTGATCTCCGCGCCGCACCGCGACAAGATCGTCGGCTACATTACCAGCGGCGTCGAGCAGGGCGCCGGGCTGGTCATCGACGGGCGCGGCATCAAGGTGGCGGGACATGAAAACGGCTTCTTTGTCGGGCCGACGCTGTTCGACAACGTTACCACCGGGATGACCATATATAAGGAGGAAATTTTCGGCCCGGTGCTGATCGTGTTGCGCGTCGCCAGTCTGGACGAGGCGATCAGCATGATCAACAGCAACCCCTACGCCAACGGCACCGCGATCTTCACTGCTTCCGGAGGCGCCGCGCGGCGCTTCCAGAACGAGATCGAAGTTGGCATGGTCGGCATCAATGTGCCGATCCCGGTGCCGATGGCGTTCTTCTCGTTCGGCGGCTGGAAATCCTCGCTGTTCGGCGACCTGCACATGCACGGCATGGAAGGCGTGTATTTCTATACCCGCACCAAAGCCATCACGACCAGATGGCCAGCGACGACGGACAAGAAGGTATCCACGCTGGCTATGCCGACGCTGGGCTGAAATATATAAGGTGTTAACAAGGAGGCAATAATGACTATGAACATAGGATTCATCGGCCCCGGCATCATGGGCGGCCCCATGGCGCTCAACTTGATGAAGGGCGGACACAAATTGTGGGGCTATGCGCGCCGTCCCGAAGCCATGAAAAAATTGGTGGATGCGGGCGCGACTGCCTGCGCATCCGCGGCCGAGGTTGCCAAAAATGCCGACGTGATTTTCCTGATCGTATCCGACACGCCGGATGTCGAGAGCGTGATCTTCGGCGAGAACGGCATTGCGAAAGGGGCGCGCAGCGGCAGTGTGGTCGTCGACATGAGCACCATTTCGCCGACCGCGACCAAGGTGTTCGCCGAGCGGCTGGCGAAGCAGGGTGTGGAGATGCTGGATGCGCCGGTTTCCGGCGGCGAGGGCGGCGCAATCAGCGGCACGCTGTCCATCATGGTGGGCGGAAAAGCCAAGGTGTTCGAGCAGGTCAAGCCGCTGTTCGAATGCATGGGCAAGAACATCGTCCGCGTCGGCGAAAACGGCGCGGGCCAGGTTGCCAAGGCCTGCAACCAGATCGTGGTCGCGGTGACCATCGAGGCAGTCTCCGAAGCGCTGACCTTTGCGCAAAGGAACGGCGCCGATGCGGCCAAGGTGCGCGAAGCGCTGATGGGCGGATTTGCCGGCAGCAAGGTCATGGAAGTGCACGGCAAGCGCATGCTGGACAACGACTTCAAGCCCGGCTTCAAGGTCGGCCTGCACCAGAAGGACATGCGCATCGTGATGGAAACCGCGCATCAGCTGGGCGTGGCGCTGCCTGCCGCGGCCCTGGTCACGCAGAACCTCAACGCGCTGATGGGCACCGGCGACAGCGAGCTGGATTCCGCGGCAGTGGTCAAGGTGGTGAAGCGCATGTCGGGCATGGGCGATACATAGCGCATAAATCTACTGCGCGAACCGGAATCGGGGTCGTGCGGTGCTCGGCATCCGCGGCCGCGTAGCGGCAGACTAATGTGTACATTCCGGTGCCTGCGCTCCTGGCTCCCCCGATTTCGGCCCGCTCGTTACGATTTCTGTCGCTATGTATTAATAAATATTGCGGAGTGCTTGCATATGGAGAAGATCGTATTCCTCGACTCGGCCAGCATCGTCGCCGATGTCCGCCGTCCGAAATTCGATCACCGCTGGGAAGAATATCCGGCAACGGCGGCCGGCCAGACCGTGGAACGGCTCAGGGATGCCAGCATAGCGATCACCAACAAGGTGGTGCTGGACCGTGACACGCTGGAACAATTGCCGCAACTGAAGATGGTCGCGGTCGCTGCCACCGGCACCAACAACGTGGACATCGAATACTGCCGCGAACGCGGCATCGTGGTGTCCAACATCCGCAACTATTCGGTGCATACCGTGCCCGAGCATGTGTTCATGCTGATGCTGGCGTTGCGCCGCAACCTGCTAGCGTTCCGCGCCGACGTGCTCAACGGCGAATGGCAAAAATCGCCGCAGTTCTGTCTGTTCACCCACCCGGTGCGCGACCTGCACGATGCGACGCTGGGCATTGTCGGCTTCGGCGCGATCGGCAAGGCGGTGCAGCAGATCGCGCTGGCATTCGGCATGCAGGTGCTGATCGCCGAACACAAGGGCGCTGCCGCCATCCGGCCGGGCTACACCGCGTTCGACACGGTGCTGAGGGACAGCGATGTGATTACCCTGCACCTGCCGCTGAATGGGCAGACCCGCCATTTGATCGGCGCGGCGGAACTGGAGCAGATGCAACCCGGTGCACTGCTGATCAACACCGCGCGCGGCGGGCTGGTCGATGAAACCGCGCTGCTGAATGCATTGCAATCCGGGCGCATCGCGGGCGCCGGGTTCGATGTGCTGGAAAAGGAACCGCCAGCGGAGGGACACCCGCTGCTGGATCTGAACCTGCCCAACTTTATCCTGACCCCGCACATCGCATGGTCGGGGCGGGCGGCGATGCAGACGCTGGCAGACCAGCTGATAGCCAACATCGAAGCCTGGGCGGCAGGGGCACCGCAGAATCGAGTCGCATGAAGCGATCAAACAGGGCAGCAGAACTTGAGCTGCAGATTGATGTCGCTAAGTAAATCGAGGAGACGACCATGACCTATCCTGCAGGCATCAACATCAGTATTCCGGTCACGCCCGAGCAGGCAGCCATCCTGACGCCCGGGGCGCTGGAGTTCATCGCCGGACTGGCGCGCAAGTTCGGCCCGGAGCGCCTGTCCCTGCTGCAGCGCAGGGTCAGGCGCCAGGCTGAACTGGAGGCGGGCAGGCTGTTCGATTTTCTGGCCGAAACCGCCGATGTGCGCAGCGGCGACTGGAGCATTGCGCCGGTGCCGACCGAATTGCTGGACAGGCGTGTTGAAATCACCGGCCCGGCAGAGCGCAAGATGCTGATCAACGGACTCAATGCCGGTGCAAGCGTATATATGGCCGACCTGGAAGACTCGATGACGCCCACCTGGCACAATGTGATCGAAGCGCAGATCAACCTGCGCGATGCGGTTGCCGGCACCATCACCCATGTGAATCCGGACGGCAAGACCTATCGGCTGCATGAAAAAGTCTCGGTGCTGTTCGTCCGGCCGCGCGGCTGGCACATGGTGGAAAAACACATCACGGTGGACGGTCTTCCGGTGTCCGGCAGCCTGTTCGATTTCGGACTGTATTTTTTTCATAACGCGAAGGCGCTGCTCGCGCGCGGCACGGCGCCGTATTTCTATTTGCCGAAGATGGAAAGCCATCTCGAGGCCAGGCTGTGGAACGACGTGTTCGTTCATGCGCAGCAAACGCTGGGCATACCGCGCGGCACGATCAAGGCGACGGTGCTGATCGAAACCATCCCTGCGGCATTCGAGATGGACGAGATCCTTTACGAATTGCGCGAGCATTCCGCCGGGCTGAACTGCGGAAGATGGGACTACATCTTCAGCTGCATCAAGAAATTCGGCCATACCCCCGGCTTCATACTCGCCGACCGCGGTCTGGTCGGGATGACCTCCCCGTTCATGCGCGCCTATTCGCTGCTGCTGATCAGGACCTGCCACCGCCGCAACGCGCATGCGATGGGCGGCATGGCCGCGCAGATTCCGATCAAGGCCGATCCAGAGGCAAACGAAGCGGCAATGATCAAGGTGCGCGAAGACAAGGAACGCGAGGCCAACGACGGGCACGACGGGACCTGGGTCGCCCATCCCGGCCTGGTGCCGCTCGCGATGGAGGTGTTCGACCGGCTGATGCCGGCGGCGAACCAGCTGGACAGGAAACGCGAGGACGTGCAGACCACGGCTGCCGACCTGCTGAGGTTCGAGCCGCAGGCACCGATCACCGAAGCGGGATTGCACTTCAACATCGAGGTCGCGATTGCGTACCTTGGTGCATGGCTGTCCGGAACCGGCTGCGTGCCGATCCACCATCTGATGGAGGATGCGGCGACCGCCGAAATTTCCCGTTCGCAGGTGTGGCAGTGGGTACACAGTCCGCTCGGCGTGCTGGACGACGGGCGCAAGATAACCATGGACATGGTGCGCGGGATGATTCCGCCGGCACTGGCCATCATAGACAAGGGCGTCAGCGAGCACCGTTTCATCGCGGGAGATTACCTGCAGGGCGCTGCGGTGTTCGAACAGCTGATCGCGAAGGAGCCGATCGTCGAATTTCTGACCAACTATTGCTATGAAGTGATGGAATGATGCCGCATCCAGTCTCAACTCCTGTCCAGCAGCACGACGGAAAGTCAAACCGCGAAGTGCTGGTCGACACATTGCAGCGTCCGCTGCGCGACCTGCGCATATCCGTGACCGACCGCTGCAACCTGCGCTGCACCTACTGCATGCCGCGCGAAGTGTTCGGCAAGGACCACCCGTTCCTGCCGCGCGCCGAATTGCTCAGCTTCGAGGAGATCGCGCGGCTGGCCGCATCGTTCGTCGCACTGGGCGTGGAAAAGATCCGGCTGACCGGCGGCGAGCCGCTGCTGCGCCGCAACGTCGAGCAGCTTGTCGAGGCGCTCGCACGGTTAAGCACGCCGTCGGGCAAGCCGGTGGAGGTCGCGATGACCACCAATGGCGTACTGCTCGCCGCAAAAGCACAGTCACTGAAGGACGCGGGTCTGGCGCGGCTCGCGGTCAGCCTGGACGGACTGAGCGACGAAACTTTCAAACGCATGAGCGACACGGCCGTGCCGGTCAGAACCGTGCTGGGCGGAATCGAAGCCGCGCAGCGTGCCGGCTTCGATGCGATCAAGGTCAACATGGTGGTGCAGCGCGGCGTGAACGATCACGAGATCATTCCGATGGCGGCGCATTTCCGGGCGGACAATTCCGGCACCATCCTGCGCTTCATCGAATACATGGACGTCGGCAACACCAACGGCTGGTGCATGGATGAAGTGGTCACCGCGGCGGAGATCCTGCAGACGATAGCGGCGCGTTACCCGCTCAGGCCGATCGAACCGAATTACGGCGGCGAAGTCGCGGAACGCTGGGCCTATCAGGACGGCGCCGGCGAAATCGGCGTGATCGCATCGATCAGCCGCGCGTTCTGCCACAGCTGCACCCGCGCCCGGCTGTCGACCGACGGCAAGCTGTTTACCTGTCTGTTCGCCGGCAGCGGCCTGGACCTGCGCGCGCCGTTGCGCGCGGGCGCAAGCGACACCGCGCTGGAAGAATTGATCTCGTCGCGCTGGCAGCAGCGCCGCGACCGTTATTCCGAATTGCGCTCGGCCGCGACGGAAGGCGCAGGACTTGCCGAGGCAAAAAAAGTCGAGATGTCCTTTATCGGGGGGTAGCGTCAGATACGAGTGGCAAGATGCAAGGTTCAAGAGGCAAAATCGAAAGGGCGGAAAACAGGATTCAGGCAGATTTGATTAGCAGCTTGATATTTCATTTTTGTTAATCGCATCCCTTTATTTTTCGCTTGTTGCAGAAATACCACATAAGCGGTGATTTCCTTGCCGCGCCTGATTTGTTGTGGATAATGCCCCCTTGAATTCCCTGAATACCGGGAGTTTTCAACAGGCCGCCGCCATCCCCGACGACAGCCGATATAACTCAAAACAACTATGAGGAGTTTTACATGCAAAAGAAACTAATCGCACTGGCAATTACTGCCGCATTCGCTTCCGCTCCTGCCTTCGCTGACGTAGGCGTTTACGGCAAGCTGGACGCCGGTTTGGGCAACATGAGCACCAACACTATTTCTACAGCTGGCGTTGATGGTGCCAAGACCAGCACGACTGCAATCGCCTTCAGCCAGTTCTTCTCCAGCCGTCTCGGTTTCAAGGCCAAGGAAGCGCTGAGCAATGGCATGAGCGTGTCTGCACTGCTTGAGACAGGTGTTGGTGGCGCAACGACACTGGGTAGCCGTGAAGAGAACGTGACCCTGGACTTCGGCCAGGGCACCCACGTCAAGGGCGGCTTCGGCACCACCACACTGCGCAACATCGTCTACAGCTATGACGGCATCTACGGCGCGAACATCATCGGCAACCTGCTGAACGATACCAAGCACAAGAATGGCCTGAGCACCGAACTGACCAAGCGTTCGACTTCGCTTGAACTGGGGCAGAATTTCGGCGCGGTAAAGGCGACCTTGAACGTGATGCTCAACAACACCACGCTTGATAACTCAACGCCTGATACCAAAGTCGGCAGCGGATTCGAAATCGGCGCGACCTACGGTCAGGATGCGCTGTCGTTGGCGGGTGCATATCGCGACACCAAGGACTCTGCTCCTCCTGCTGCTCCTGCTGCTGCTTTTGACAATACCAACAAGGCGTTCATCCTGGGTGCTGCCTATGACTTCGGCGTGGTCTCGGTCAAGGGCACTTACGCCAATGTGACCGTGGACGATAACATTGCCGGTACTTCGGTGAAGAACAACGGCGAAACCA
>JAJDNO010000029.1 GCA_022340615.1 Gallionella sp.
ACATTCAGTGACGCCACACCGTTACACTTCTACTGAACACAACTTTTTTAATAGCTGATATTTTAAATAAGTTGTTTTGAAATTCATTATGGCAACATTAAAGCCTGCAATTCCGTCCAGAAATCCCATCCTGAGCAGATAGGTCCTGATGAATGACCAGCCTGCACGCAACGGTGCATCCAGAAATGTGGCTGTTTTGCCCTTCTTCAGCATCTGCAATGCGCCGGCCTTGGCGTACTGTTCCGTTTTGCGCTGCACATCCGCCTGATTCAGATAACTGTAATGCAATAGCGGACAGGTCAGTTTTCCTGTATTTCCATCAACGATGACTCGCTCGTGCACTGTGTCGTCTGAGAAGCGCCCCTTCGACTTCCTGAACAAGCGGAGCACATAATCCGGGTACCAGCCAGAATGCCTGATGAATCGCCCGCAGAATTGCGACAGGCGCGGTACGTAATATCCATTCTTTTTGCCATCTTCCATTGCGTTGATGAGTTGTGCACGCAGTTCGCTGGTCACGCGCTCGTCGGCATCAATTGAAAACACCCACTCGTGGTTCGCATAGGAAAGTGCGCGGTTTTTCTGCATGCCGAAGCCCGGCCAGTCATGCTGATGAACCTGCGCGCCCAGCTCGCGGCAGATTTCGACCGTTGCATCGCTGCTTCCGGAATCAACCACGATGATTTCATCCGCCCAGTTCACCGATTCAATGCAGGCACGGATATTTTCGCCTTCATTTTTCGTGATGATGATGACAGAGAGTTTTGGCATGATTCTTATTTGCTTCGCAGCGTGATTGAATTATCAGCTATACGACCATATTGCCCAACGGCGGCAGCCGATGCATCTCATTAGGATGTAACGTGACTCACGAAGCAGCGATCGCTTCGTGTAGTGGGGAATGGCTGCCCGGCTGATATTCCGGTACCCATCTCCCAAGCGCCGCGCGCACCTCATCATCTTCCATTACATTTGCAGATACCCACTCCATCAATTCTGCAAGCCAGGCCGCATCGGCTTGCCGTGCCTGGGCAATACGCAATTTCGAATGTGGGGTCGGCAGGGTAAGTTCGCTGTCGGCCAGCAATTCTTCATAGAGTTTTTCACCGGGGCGCAGTCCGGTGAATTCGATCCTGATCTCTTCTTCGGTGTAACCGGACAGCCTTATCAGGTCCCTGGCAAGATCAACAATTTTCACTGGCTCACCCATTTCCAGAACGAATATTTCCCCGCCTTGTCCCATCAATCCGGCCTGCAACACCAATTGCGCAGCCTCCGGGATGGACATGAAATATCGGGTGATTTCAGGATGCGTCACGGTGACCGGTCCGCCTCTTGCGATTTGCGCTCGGAATGTCGGGATCACACTGCCGGTGCTGCCCAGCACATTGCCAAAGCGTACCATTACGAAGCGCGTGGCCCCTTCATCCATTTGAGCCGGGGAAGGTTGCAGTGCCTGACACACCATTTCAGCCAGGCGTTTGCTTGCGCCCATCACATTGGTCGGATTGATCGCCTTGTCGGTTGAAATCATCACGAACTTGGCAACACCATGTCGTTGCGCCGCCCGGGCAATCGTCCAGGTGCCCAGTACGTTGTTGCGTACTGCCTGCCAGGCGTTGTTCTGTTCCATCAGTGGTACATGTTTGTATGCTGCGGCATGAAATATTACAGTCGGGCAGTATTCGCGTATTACTTCGTCCACCCGGGAAGCGTCGCGCACATCGCCTATCAGGCACAGGATATTCTGATCCGGAAAAGCCAGCTTGAGCTCCTGTTCGATGGTGTATAGCGCAAACTCGCTCATTTCAAACAGTACCAGTTTGTCTGGATGGAATCGTGCGATTTGCCGGCACATCTCGGATCCTATCGATCCGCCCGCGCCGGTTACCATCACCACCTTGCCTCCCAGCAAGGTGTGTAATCCGCTGTTATCCAACTCTACCGGATCGCGACCCAGCAGATCATCAAGCTCTATCGCGCGCAGATGTGACACGGCCACCTTGCCGCTCATCAGATCATCAAATGACGGAACGGTAAGTGCTTTCAGCTGTGCGTCATTGCATATATCTATCGCGCGTTTGCGCTGCTGGTGGGAACTGGATGGCATTGCGATGATTGCCTGCGACACGCCGAGCTTTTCTGCACATTTTGGCAGGCTTTCCAGATCGCCTAATACCAGCACACCGCTCAACATGCGGCCATGCTTGTCGACGTCGTCATCGAGAAGCCCTACCAGCCGCCAGTTGCTGCTTTTGGTCAAGTCCTTTGCCAGGCTTGCCGCCGCGTCGCCTGCACCCAATACCAATACCGGTTCGCCGTGCAGTTTGAAGTTGCTGTACAAACCCTGTTCTTTCCATAGCCTGTATAAAAATCGGCTGCCGCCCATCATCAATATCAGCAACAATGGATTGATGACCAATACTGATCGCGGGATGACCAGATGTAGGCGCAACATCCAGAACATCAATGGTATGGCTGCCGCCGACAGCATCACCGCTAGAAATATTTTTCTCAGGTCGGTAGTACTAGCATAACGCCATATTCCGCGATACAGATTGAATCGCCAGAATATGAGCATCTGCAACAATACAACCCAATATACGGTTTTGTGCAGCTCCTCGGCAAAGTTGGGCGGCAGTTCGAAATTGAAGCGCAGCAGATAGGCCAGGCTCCAGGCCAATGCTGCGGCCACCCCATCGTGCAGTACCGCCAAAGTGGTACGGATGCTGTATTTAGATTTCGGGGACACTTTTGTTCACCACCTGGTGTTGACGCCAGCGCCGGTCCACCCAGCTTGCCAGTCCCAGATAAATCACTGCCCACCAGGCCAGCAGATTGACTTGTGTGTGTGCATCCTGGCGGATCCCCCATAATGCTGTTCCACCGACCAGCAGCATAAGTGCGTACTCGACCAGCGCGGTGTTGCGATGGCTCCACCCCATTTGTATCAGTCGCTGGTAATAGTGTTCACGATGTGCTTGCATCACATTTTCTTTGCGCCATGAACGTTTCAGCAACGTCACGGTTGCGTCAATTATGAACGGAGAAAATACCAGGATTGGATACCAGGATGGCCAGAATCCCTGCTGCCAACCCCATATGCCGAAAGCCGCGGCGAGAAAGCCAAGCGTTATAGAACCTGAATCGCCCATGAATACCCTGGCCGGTTGAAAGTTATGGTAAAGAAAGCCCACTGCGGCGGCCCCTACCGTGAAATTCATCATTGCAAAAGCTTCATTACCATGTATCAATCCTGCGATTCCATAGAAGCTGAACCCGAACACTGCCATACCACCGGCCAACCCGTCCGATCCGTCCATGAAGTTGAACAGGTTGGTCATCCATACAATCAGCAATAACAGCGGCAACCACCAAATCAAATTTATTCCGGTGCCGGCCAACAGGATCAGTGCTGCGATAAAGTGTCCAAGCAAGCGAATTTTGGCTGTCAGGCCGTGCACGTCGTCGATCAACGACAGCCCGAACAATCCCATCGCCGGCAATACGATCCACCATGCCCAGAAATGTATCAGCAATATCCAGCCCGACAGTATCCCCGCCATGAGCCCGACACCGCCTATCCGGGGAATTGGCTCGGTATGCAATGAACGGTCGTTGGGTATGTCCTGAATCATCCCTTGCTTGTTCAGCGTCAGGACGAATGTCAGCATCATCGTGACAAATGCGGAAATGATAGGCGGGTACTGAGTCATGCTATTTACCTGGATTTGATCGGCGCATTTTAACAGCTTATGCGGCATGCCCTTTGGCGGTTGAAGCTATCAATTCCAGACAATGTTTCGCTACCTGTTCTGGCTTGATTTCCTGTTGGCATGGCGGTGTTTCCTGGTTGGCTTGCAATCTGGGGCATTCACGCTTGAAGCACGGCGAACAATACAATCCAGTTGTGAGGTGACGGCATGACTTTCCGAGGATCCCGCTATATTCCGGGTCGGTCGGCCCGTGCAGCATGATGCCAGGAATATCGAACGCTGCTGCCAGATGCCCGATCCCGCTTTCCACACTGATGAAAGCGCTCGCATGCAGCAATACATCCATCATCTCGGTTAACGTTAGCTTGGGCAGCACACGTACTTGTTCAGACGCTGCCGACTGCAGACGATCAGCTCGTTGGCGTTCAGCTTCATTTCCCCACGGCACCAGGCATCGCCAGCCCTGCTGGGCAAGTTTCCGGATCAACTCGGACCATGCCGTTTCTGGCCAGTATTTGCTGTTCCATGTGGTTCCGTGCAACAGCACGATGTAAGGCTGGTTTGTGGTTTCTCTCAAGGCTTCAGGAATCTTGCTGAGCAATCGTTCGTCGCGAAATTTTTTGATGCCGAAATCGGCGGCTTTCGATACATCTGCAGCGAAAACCTGTCCGACAAGTTGACGGTTTTTTTCTATGACGTGCAGTCCATCCTGTATGCGGGCCGTCTTCTGGTAAAGCTTCGCCGCAAGCGGTTCTCGCGCAGATTCTGCATCGAACCCATACACCGCTGCCCCCGCAAGCCGCGCCAGTACTGCGCTTTTCAGCAGCCCCTGCGCATCCAGGATGACATCATAGTTTGCTGCCAAAAGTTGTCGCCGCAATTTGCCCAGAAGTATGGGTATCTTCCACCAGACTTTTTTGTGTGCACGCAGCGGAACCGTGATCACCCTGTCAACCGCCTCATGCCAGCTCACCACTTCAGCAAATCCTGGCTCAACCAGCCAGTGAATCTTGGCATCTGGAAAATGAAGCCGTAAATCGCTGATGGCCGGGAACAGGTGAAGAATGTCACCAAGCGATGATAGGCGCACTACGAGTATTTTCATGCTTTATATGTTTTATCGATGACAGTCTGTAATCTTGCTTCGCAATTTCTGGAACATTCCAGATTTACATCAAATGTTTTTCTTGAGTAGCGCACGCAACGACTCTACTATTCGGCACATTGTCAATTTATTACCCGGCGTGCACGTGATGATTTATCTGTATAACCTCGCATTATGGCTGCTGTTTCCTTATATTTTCTTTCGTCTTGTCTGGCGTGCGAGAAGTCAACCGGAATATTTGCGACACATCGGTGAGCGATTCGGTTTTTATTCCCTGAACAGCAATAAGCCTATCATATGGTTACACGCCGTCTCCGTTGGTGAAACACGCGCTGCTCATTCCCTGGTTATCCGCTTGAACAAAAGTTACCCGGACCACCAGATACTTCTTACACACACTACACCAACTGGCCGCTCAGCAAGCGAACAACTATACGGCAACTCTGTATTGCGTGTTTATCTTCCCTATGATTATCCCTTTGCCGTTAAGCGGTTTTTGATGCGTTTCCAGCCGAAGCTCGGCATTTTGATGGAAACGGAGATTTGGTTCAATTTGATACATGCTTGCCATCAGTCCGGTACGCCTGTATTGCTGCTGAATGCGCGAATGTCCGAAAAATCGTCGCGAGGCTATGCCCGATTTTCTCGTCTGACCCTTAATGCATTCAATGAGCTTTCTGCCGTTGCAGCGCAGTCCTCCGGGGACGCCGAGCGCCTGACCAAACTCGGCGCAAAAAATGTTTCCGTAACGGGCAACCTGAAATTCGACATTGATCCTCCGTTGCAAATGTTGGAACTGGGCAAACAATTGCGTTTGCAGCTCGGGACGATGCGGAGCATTCTTCTTGCAGCCAGCACCAGGGACGGAGAGGAAGAGTTATTGCTCGATGCGTTGCAAGACATCAATATTCCCGGCTTATTGCTGGTGATCGTACCACGTCATCCGCAACGCTTTAATGTTGTAGCAGAGATGTTAAAACAACGATCCGTTCCTTTCGTTCTCAGGAGCAAACTGAACCTGGCCGAAAGCCCCAAAACGAGTTCGAGTACCGGTTCACAACATGGGGTTGGCCCGGATATAAAGGTTGTAGTTGGTGACAGCATGGGAGAAATGTTTGCCTACTATACTGCTGCCGACCTTGCATTCATTGGCGGCAGCCTGCTGCCATTTGGCGGGCAAAATTTGATTGAATCCTGCGCAGTTGGCACCCCGGTTTTGCTCGGACCACACATGTACAATTTCGAAGAGGCAACACGTTTGGCAATTTCTGCGGGCGCCGCGATCCAGGTTTCCGGGGTTGCGGACTTTGCTGGTCAGGTGCATAACTTTTTCAACAACCAGGAGGTGCAAAACAGCATGCACAAGCACTGTATCGATTTTGTCATGGCCAACCGTGGAGCAACTGAAAAATCACTGAAACTTGCAATGCAATACCTGAACGTTCCTACACATCCAGATTCTGGACTCCCAGCGCGTTCTTCTCGATAAACGCACGTCGCGGTTCGACCACGTCACCCATTAACGTGGTAAATATCTCATCGGCCGAAATGGCATCTTCGATGCGCACTCGCAACAGGATCCGGTTTTTCACATCCATTGTGGTCTCCCACAATTGCGATGGATTCATTTCTCCCAACCCCTTGTACCGCTGTATATTTACCCCTCGTTTCGCTTCCTCAAGCAACCACTCTATGGCCTGTTTGAAACTTGAAACAGTACGTTTGTGCTCACCCCTTTCAATGTAAGCTGATGATTTTATAAGACCATTAAGAATTTCTGCGGCCTTGCGAATTTGTTCGTAATCGCTGCCCTTCAGGAAATCTTTATCCATGTAGCTGACGGAATAATTCCCATGATACAACTTATCCAGACGAAGCCGGTATTCGCCCGACTCATCGGTTTCAACGTTTACTTTTATGCTTCCTCCGCACGCGGCTTCCAGTTGTGCAGCGCTGCTTTCCGCCTGATTTAAATCATCGAGCGAGAGGGCGGGGAGTATCAGTAACGCATGGCTGGCTTCAGGAGCCGTAAAGCGTGACAAACGGTCGATAACAGCTTCAGCAAGAAAATATTGCTTTGCCAATAATTCCAGTGCCTCCGATTGGATCGGCGATGCATCCGCAGAAGGATACAACACTGCATTTTCGAGCGCTGTCTTGAGCATGTAAATCTTCATCTCCTGGTCATCCTTGAGATAGCGCTCTTCTTTGCCCTGCTTGATTTTGTACAGAGGCGGTTGTGCTATATAGATATGGCCTCGTTCTACCAGCTCCGGCATTTGCCTGTAGAAGAAAGTGAGCAGGAGTGTGCGGATGTGAGAACCGTCCACATCTGCATCGGTCATGATGATTATTCGGTGATAGCGCAACTTGTCGGGGTTGTACTCATCCTTGCCGATTCCGGTGCCCAGCACTGTTATCAGTGTTGCGATTTCCTGTGACGCTATCAGTTTTTCGAAGCGCGCTTTTTCGACATTCAGAATTTTTCCCTTGAGCGGCAATATCGCCTGAAATTTTCGATCGCGTCCCTGTTTTGCTGATCCTCCAGCAGAGTCACCCTCCACCAAATACAGCTCCGACAGGGCTGGATCCTTTTCCTGGCAATCTGCAAGTTTTCCTGGCAGCCCCATCCCATCCAGAATTCCCTTTCGGCGGGTTAAATCCCTGGCTTTGCGCGCAGCTTCGCGAGCACGTGCCGCCTCAATTATCTTGTTTACAATTATTTTTGCATCGTTCGGATTTTCGAGCAGGAAAGAAGTCATCTGTTGTGCAATCAGATCTTCAATGACCGGCCTGACCTCTGACGAAACCAGCTTGTCTTTGGTTTGCGATGAAAATTTAGGGTCTGGCAATTTAACCGACAGCACCGCGGTCAATCCTTCACGCATATCATCGCCAGTTGTATCTACCTTGGCTTTTTTTGCCAATTGTTCTGTTTCAATATACTGATTCAAGGTGCGAGTCATTGCCGTACGCAAGGCAGTCAAATGCGTACCGCCATCGCGTTGCGGAATATTATTGGTAAAGCACTGGACGGTTTCCTGATAGGAGTCGTTCCATTGCATCGCGATTTCTGCGGTAATCCCTTCTTTTTCGCCGATTGCGTAAAACACATTCGGATTGAGTACCGCCTTGTTTCTGTTCATGTATTCTACAAATCCCTTAATTCCGCCGCTGAAGGCAAAATTCTCTTCTTTGCCATTGCGATGGTCTATAAGTGCGATTTTTACGCCGTTATTCAAAAACGACAATTCGCGCAGACGCTTTGCAAGAATATCAAAATGAAACTCGATCAAACCAAATGTTTCTTTTGCTGGAAGAAAATGAACGATCGTTCCGGTCTTGTTCGACTCACCTATCACTTTCAAAGGCTCAATCGGCTCTCCATTTCGGAATTCCATGAAGTGCTCTTTGCCGTCGCGACATATATTCAGCTTCAACCACTCGGATAGTGCATTTACCACAGAGACACCAACCCCGTGTAAACCCCCTGATACTTTATATGAGTTGCCGTCGAATTTTCCCCCCGCATGGAGAATTGTCATAATTACTTCTGCGGCCGAGCGATTTTCCTCTTTATGAATATCCGTTGGTATTCCGCGACCATTGTCACTAACACTAATCGAGTTGTCTGCATGTATGGTAACGTTGATTTCATTACAGTAGCCTGCCAACGCTTCATCTATTGCATTATCTACGGCTTCAAAAACCATATGATGCAAACCGGTACCATCATTGGTATCACCGATATACATTCCAGGGCGCTTGCGTACCGCCTCCAAACCTTTAAGGACTTTGATATTACTGGAGGTATATTCTGTCATTCTGTACTTTCTTAAAATGTAAATGTTTCACGTGGAACATTGGGTTTGTTATATGCGCATTGGCATAACGACATAACGAAATTCATTGTTCTCAGCCGTCGTGATCAAAATGCTGCTGTTTGGGTCGCCAAATGAAAAGATTATTTCTTCGCTGCCGATATTGTTTAAACCATCCATCAGGTAGTTCACATTAAATCCGATATCCAGGGGCTCCCCGTGATATTCGGTTTCGATTTCTTCCTGCGCCTCTTCGTGTTCGCTATTGCTGCTTATGATGCTCAAATTTTTATTGGTGAGAATAAAGCGCACGCCCCTGAATTTTTCATTTGACAGTATTGCAGCGCGCTGGAGTGCTTGCTGGACCTGCAGCCTGTTCATGGGGAGGTGGTTGCTGTATTTAGGGATAACGCGATCGTAGTCAGGAAATTTTCCGTCAATAACCTTGCTTACAAGGGTAATTCCTGAAAATGAAACCTTGACCTGTTGTGAAGAAAATTCGATTTCCACGGGTTCTTCAACATCACCGAGCAACTTGCATAACTCTGACGCTGCCTTGCGTGGAAGGATGAGCTCCTGCTTTTCGTGATTTCCTGCAATTGAACAAGCATTAAACGCCAAACGATGCCCGTCTGTTGCAACTGTTTTCAGCTTGTCTCCCTCAATTATCAATAAGACGCCATTTAAATAATAACGTACATCTTGCTGGGCCATGGCATATTGAACCGAAAGCAATAATTTTTTAAGTTCTGCTTGCGGCAATGCAATTTTCTTTGAATCAGTTAATTGATAATTGAGTTTTGGAAAATCCTGTGGTGGCAATGTTTGCAGGCTGAATCGGCTTTTGTTTGATTTTATCAGCGCCTTATTTTCCTTGGTTTCTATGGATATTTTGCTTTGGTCAGGAAGTATTCTGAGGATTTCCTGCAGTTTTTTTCCGCCCAGCGTTATGCTCGAATTTTCGTCCCCTTTGCTGTTTGCTTCGATTGCTGTCGTGATCTGAATTTCCAGGTCTGTAGCGGTAAACCGGATTTTTCCTGGTTCCTTTTCAATCAGAACGTTTGACAGTATTGGCAACGTCTGTTTACGTTCAACGATGCCAATAACCAGCTGCAGTGGTTTCAGAATTATTTCTTTTTCTGCTTTATCTATAAACATATATTAATTCCTAACAATACTAATAAGGTTGTTGTTATTTGTTGGTAAGACGGTTAATTCGATTAAAAACATATAAATAGCTTAATTGTTTGTTGCTGGTATGTTGTTTATCAAACAGAGGATGAATGTTGATAAATTTTTCAAAATTTTGATTTTGACGGATATGCACATTTGATTAACAATTTATGCACTGATTTATCCCCTGAGGGTTTGTATTAGTATTTTGTAGTCGGCATCGATCGTTGTATCTGCATTTCTTAAAGAAGATACTGTTTTACAAGCATGGATCACGGTTGAGTGGTCCTTCCCGCCAAACGAGGTTCCAATTTCAGGCAAACTCATTGTGGTCAGTTCCCTGGCTATGGACATAGCTATTTGTCGTGGCCTTGTAAGGTTTCTGGTACGCTTTTTTGAAAGCAGGTCAGCCATTTTGATTCTGTAATAGTCAGCAACCGTCTTTTGTATGTTATCAATTGAAACCAAACGACTTTGTGCTACCAGTATATCTTTCAGTGATTCTTTCGCAGTTTCAACTGAAATAATCCGTTTGTGAAATTTCGCATATGCCTCAACGCGTTTTAATGCCCCCTCCAATTCACGAACATTTGAATTCACATGTTTGGCTATAAAAAAGGCGACTTCATCATTCAGTGAATGACCACTGATTGCTGCCTTTTTCAACAGGATTGCAACGCGCATTTCCAGTTCAGGTGGCTCAATTGCAACCGTCAAACCCCACCCGAAGCGAGAGACCAAACGACTTTCCAGTCCGGAAATTTCCTTGGGGAAGGTATCACTGGTCAAAATTACTTGTTTGTGTGAATCAACCAAGGTATTGAAGGCATAGAAGAATTCTTCTTGAGTTTTTGCCTTGCCGGCAAAAAACTGGATATCGTCAATCAACAATACATCCAGTGAATGATAAAACTGCTTAAATTCTTCAAATTTATTCGTTTGGTAAGCGCGAACCACATCCGCAACATACCTTTCAGCATGCATATAGGAAATTTTTGCCTGGGGTTTGTTCAGCTGTATTTGATTTCCAATTGCTTGCAACAAATGTGTCTTGCCGAGGCCCACACCGCCGTAAATGAACAGGGGGTTATAAGATACTCCGGGCAGACCGGCAACCTGGGTTGCTGCTGCAAAGGCCAATTGGTTGGCTTTTCCAATGATAAAATTCTCGAAAGTAAGGCTGGGATTGAGCTTTCCATAACCCCTGAATGATGTTTCGATTTTTGGCTTTTTCGTTGCCTGGCTTTGTATTTCTTCAGGTTGAGGCGGGACAGGAAAATTGTTTGTTGTTGCCGACTCCAGGATACGCAACTCAAGTTTTGGGGAATTATTGAATGCCAGCCCTGCCAACCTGCTGATTTCCGGTAAAAAACGTTCTTGAACTACTTTCAATGTAAAACTGTTAGGGGCGGTAAGTACCAGCGTCCCGTTTTCATTTTTGAGATCAAGCGGTTTTATCCATGAATTATATTGTTGTTGCGGCAGGCTCTTTTTGAATGAGCTGAGGCATGTATCCCAAAATGAATTTTCCTGCATTGTTTTGTTCCGACATATTCAGCTAAAAATTATGTTTTGTATTCTACATGGCTAGCGAAAACTTATCCACAGGCCCGAAAGCAAAATTTGACTTGACACATATAGCGTAAGGCTTTGTAATAGCGCGCTTTACGAAATTACCGAGGAATAATCGACATGAAACGCACCTACCAACCATCCGTTATTAAAAGAAAGCGCACCCATGGCTTTTTGGTACGCATGAAAACACGCGGAGGACGTGCTGTAATCCGGGCGCGTCGCGCCAAAGGTCGTGCAAGACTCGCAGTCTAGTAAACTGGGCAAATTTAATGCTGCATGCAAATTGCTGCGTGCGGATGGTTTTGAACATGTCATTCAGGCCAAGAACATTACTGACGAACAGTTCAAAATATTTTTTACGCCCAACCAGGGAAAACACGCCCGTCTAGGGATAATTACAAGCAAAAAAACACTACCTTCAGCAGTAAATCGAAACCGAGTTAAGCGAATTATTCGTGAAGTATTCCGTCAACACAACATTAAACAATACGGATTGGACCTGGTTGTGATGGTAAGACGCAAATACTCGCCTTCGGCAGATGCGCCGTTGGATAATTTGAAGAAACTGTTCCACCAGCTGGAAATCAGATGCGCCGACTTGTAATTACGCTGATACGAGGTTATCAATACCTGATTAGTCCGCTTGTTTCACCGACTTGCAGATTTACCCCCAGTTGTTCGAATTATGCCCGTGAAGTAATCGAAAAGCATGGGCTATTAAAAGGGGGTTGGCTCAGCATTAAACGATTGTTGCGCTGCAATCCCTGGAACCCCGGCGGATATGACCCCGCGCCTTAACAGTAGGCTTGAATATGGATCTTCAAAGAATATTTCTGTTTCTAATTTTTTCATTTTCGTTGATGCTGGTCTGGGATGGGTGGCAGCGCCATGAACATCCCCAGCAGCCGATCCATGAGAAGCAGCCAGTAAAATCCCAGGCTGATGTGCCTACTCAAATTCAGCAAGATACCAATTCCAAAAAGGGAAATGGGCCAGAAGGTATAGAACAGCATTCTGCCCAGCAAAAATCCGGGAAAATAATCAAGGTTAAAACCGATTATCTGGAAGCGGAAATCAATACGCTTGGCGGTGATATCAGTTATTTGGCGCTGCTTAAGCAACCAGACACCATTGATAAGAGCAAGCCTCTGGTTCTTTTCGATCGCGGGAATGGTACGCATAACTATTTTGCGCAAAGCGGACTCATGGGTGCAGGGTTGCCTAACCACAATAGTCTGTTTGATTCTGATAAAACCCAATACGAACTTTCTGGTAACGAAGAGCAGGTACAGGTAAAACTCAAGGCTGTCGGCGACTCCAAGCTGAAAGTGACAAAAATAATCACATTTCATAAAAGCAGTTATTTGATTGATATTGCTTATGAAATGGAAAATACAGGCCATCAACCGATCACGACAAGCAGTTATTATCAGATTATCAGGGATAGTGTTGCGCCAGCAGGCAGCCTGCGCTTTTTGCCTACATACACGGGTGTAGAGGTTTATACCAACAAGGAAAAACTTAAGAAGGTAAAGTTCGCGGATATAGACAAGGGAAAGCTGGAGTATCCCAAGGAAGCTGACAACGGCTGGATAGGGATACTGCAACATTATTTTGTGTCAGCGTGGTTGCCTAAGGAAAGCACCAACCGCGAGTATTTCACACACAAATTAGATGGCGGCCTTTATGCAGTCGGGGTCGTTCTGCCCAAAATAGTCATTGCTCCTGGGCAGAAGGCTACCGAAAGCACCAAATTGTATGCGGGTCCAACCGAGGCGACCCTGGACAAGATCGCCCCTGGCTTTGGGCTTACGGTGGACTACGGATGGCTTACGGTAATTGCGGTACCCCTGTTTTGGGTCATGTCCTTGTTCCATACATGGGTACACAACTGGGGTGTTGCCATCATATTGCTTACAGTTCTGATCAAACTGCTGTTTTTCCCACTCTCTGCAGCCAGTTATCGATCCATGGCAAAAATGAGGCTGGTCGCCCCAAAACTGGAAAAAATCAAGAAACAGTATGCTGATGACCGCGAGCAACTGAATCGCGCCATGATGGAGCTGTACAAGACCGAAAAAATCAATCCGTTGGGCGGGTGCTTGCCTGTAGTAATACAAATCCCTGTTTTTATTGCATTGTATTGGTCAATTTTGGGTAGTGTAGAGATGCGTAATGCGCCATTTATTGGCTGGATTACCGATTTGTCCGCGCCGGACCCATACTACATTTTGCCGTTGATCATGGGGGCAAGCATGATTACGCAAATGCGCCTCAATCCCAAGCCGGCAGATCCCATGCAAGCCAAGGTAATGCAATTCATGCCTCTAATCTTCAGCGTGATGTTCTTCTTCTTCCCTGCTGGATTGGTGTTGTATTCCATCGTGAATAATGTGCTTTCCATTACCCAGCAGTGGTTCATCACGAGGCGTGCCGAGGCTGAGAGCAAAGGTGCTACCCCAAAGCGCTGACACAATCGCTGCAGTTGCAACTGCACAAGGGCGGGGCGGGGTTGGTGTAGTTCGCATATCAGGACGCGATGTCCAGATGCTTGCCAAGACCATTCTGGGCTGGGTGCCCCAACCCAGGCATGCAACCTTCGCGAATTTCCAGAATGAAAGTGGCGAAATACTGGATCAAGGCATCGCCTTGTTTTTCCCTGCCCCCAATTCGTATACGGGTGAGGACGTGCTTGAGTTGCAAGGGCATGGCGGCCCTGCCGTGCTACAAATGTTGCTGCAACACTGCGTTGATCTCGGCGCCCGGCTTGCACAGCCCGGCGAATTTACTCAACGCGCGTTCCTCAATGACAAGATTGACCTTGCACAGGCTGAAAGCGTAGCCGACCTGATCGAAGCCAATACCACCGAAGCGGCAAAAAGTGCGATTCGTTCCCTGCGTGGCGACTTTTCAGCTGCCATTCAGGAGTTGGTTGATGAACTGATACGTTTACGCATGCTGGTCGAGGCAATGCTGGATTTTCCCGACGAAGAAATAGATGCAATCGACCTCAGGCGTCGCGAAGCATTGCTGAACAGCGTCAGATCCAAACTGCAGATCACGCTTGATACCGCCAAGCAGGGCAGTTTGTTGCGAGATGGCGCTCAGATCGTAATTGCAGGGCGGCCGAACGTAGGGAAGTCGAGATTATTGAATCGCCTGGCCGGTGAAGACGTGGCACTGGTCAGCGATATTCCAGGTACGACGCGAGATGTAATTCGTCAGGCAATACAGATACGCGGCGTCCCACTCCATATCCTGGATACCGCGGGATTGCGTGATTCACAAGATATTGTGGAAAACATGGGCATAGCACGCACGCACCAAACCGTATCGCGTGCCGATCTGATATTGCTTCTGGTCGATGCCAGTCATGGCATAACACCAGAGGACAATTCGATACTTGATGGGCTGCCGACCGAGATTCCTCGAATGCTGGTATACAACAAGGCGGATCTGTTGACTGGCAACCCGGACACTTGCGTAGATGGAGCTCACACTGGCATTTATGTTTCAGCGAAAACCGGCGAAGGAATGGATGCATTGCAAACAAGTTTGCTGAATGCGGTGGGGTGGCGCGATCTGGAAGGCGGTACATTTATGGCGCGTGAACGTCACCTTCGAGCTTTGAATACCGCTCAAAACAACCTGATACAAGCCCATGCTCTATTGGCTAACCAGGAACTATTTGCTGAAGAATTACGTTTGGCACAGCGGGCGCTTGATGAGATCACCGGTAAATTTACCCCGGATGATTTACTGGGGGAGATTTTCAGCAGGTTTTGCATCGGGAAATAATGTAATTGTTTCACGTGAAACATCTGATTTGGGATTGTGGTCGAGCTGATGTATGATGCGCATCCCTTTCAAGGCTGTTCGGACATGGAATTTCCTGATGTATTTGATGTAATTGTGGTGGGCGGGGGACACGCTGGGACAGAAGCGGCCCTGGCCAGTGCCCGGGCAGGTTGCAAAACTTTGTTGCTAAGCCACAACATCGAGACGCTGGGGCAGATGTCATGCAACCCTTCAATTGGCGGAATCGGCAAGGGGCACCTGGTCAAGGAGGTGGATGCGCTGGGTGGTGCCATGGCTGCCGCGACCGATGAAGGCGGTATACAGTTTCGCATTCTGAATGCCAGCAAAGGCCCCGCCGTCCGTGCGACAAGGGCACAGGCAGACCGGTTGTTATACAAACAGGCAATAAGAAGTCGCCTGGAAAACCATCCCAACCTCTGGTTGTTCCAGCAGGCGGTGGATGATTTGCTGCTCCAGCAGGATCGGGTTTGCGGCGTTGTCAGCCAGCTTGGTCTGCGCTTCAAGGCAAAAGCAGTGGTATTGACTGCGGGCACCTTCCTTTCCGGCTTGATCCATGTTGGTCAAGCGAATTATCAGGCGGGTCGTGCTGGGGACCCGCCTTCCGTCAGTCTGGCGCACCGCCTCCGCGAACTTAACCTGCCGGTGGGGAGGCTAAAAACCGGAACCCCGCCACGCATTGACGGCAGAACCATTGATTACAAGGTCATGCAGCAACAGTTGGGCGACAGACCCGTGCCGGTATTTTCGTTCATGGGGAATGCAGCCTCGCATCCGAAACAGGTGTCCTGCTGGATCACGGAAACCAACCAGAAAACGCATGACATTATAAGAAATGGACTGGATCGTTCGCCCTTGTTCACCGGCGTGATTGAAGGCGTGGGCCCGAGATACTGTCCTTCCATAGAAGATAAAATAACCCGATTCGCCGATAAAACTTCACACCAGATATTCCTTGAGCCCGAGGGATTAACTACCCATGAAGTTTACCCAAATGGAATATCAACCAGTTTGCCATTTGATGTGCAACTGGAATTGGTTCGATCGATCAGGGGAATGGAAAACGCGCACATTCTGCGCCCCGGATATGCGATCGAATATGATTATTTTGATCCATGCGGCTTGAAAAGCTCGCTGGAAACCAAGGCAATCCAGGGGCTGTTTTTCGCCGGTCAGATAAACGGCACGACGGGATACGAAGAGGCTGCCGCTCAGGGCCTGCTGGCCGGATTGAACGCAGCTTTGCAAGTCAAGAATCTGAATCCCTGGTGTCCGCGCAGAGACGAGGCGTATCTGGGTGTACTGGTTGATGATCTGATTACACGCGGTGTTTCCGAGCCGTATCGAATGTTTACCAGCCGTGCAGAATATCGCCTGCAATTGCGCGAGGATAACGCGGATTTAAGGTTAACCGAGATCGGGCGGAAATTCGGCATTGTTGATGATGAGCGCTGGCAAGCGTTTGAACGGAAGCGTGAAGAAATCGCTAGGGAGCAGGAGCGTTTGCGCAGCACCTGGGTGAATCCGCGCTTGGTCCCGGTGGAGGACACAATCAGGGTGCTGGGCAAGCCGATAGAACGGGAGTATTCGTTGCATGAGTTGTTGCGAAGGCCAGATGTAAGCTATGCAAGTCTGCTGACGCTACCCGGAGCAGGTGATGGGGTGGCAGATACAATAGTCGCGGAACAGGTGGAAACCCAGGCTAAGTATCATGGATATATTGAACGTCAACGCGAAGAGATTTTACGCAACGAACAATATGAAGAGATGGAGCTGCCGAGTCTGTTTGACTACTCTCAAGTTCGCGGACTTTCCATCGAAGTACAGCAAAAGCTTAATCTGCATAAGCCGGAAACAATCGGGCAGGCAGCTCGTATTTCAGGCATTACACCAGCAGCAATTTCGTTGCTGCTGGTCCACCTGAAACGCGGTTTTCGCGAAGTTACTCCGTCCCAGATATCTGCATGAGTTTGTCCGAGGAGTTGCGTTTGGGCATAACGCAACTTGGGATTATGCCTGGAGTACCAATTCAGGAAAAATTGCTGGATTACCTGGAATTGCTGAACAAGTGGAACAAGGTCTATAACCTGACCGCGATCCGTGATCCTCATCAAATGGTGAGTCATCACTTGCTTGATAGTCTTTCTGTGGCCAAGCATCTATGGCCCGGCCAATGGCTGGATGTGGGATGCGGTGCCGGCTTGCCTGGAATGGTATTGGCGATAGCGTTGCCGGATCGGCATTTTACGATGCTGGACAGCAACAGCAAAAAAACCAGTTTCGTTCAGCAGGCTATTATTGAATTGGGATTGAGCAACGCCAGTGTAATTTGTGCTCGAGTTGAAGACTGGCGACCGCCAGAACGCTTTGACGGGATCATTTCCCGCGCTTATTCCGAATTGGGAGACTTTTTGCGCAGTACACGGCATCTGATTTCTGAACAAGGAAAATGGGCAGCGATGAAAGGATCGCCAGAACAGGAACTGGAACGACTTCCTTCGGGGTGCAGGGTAGAGCGGGTAATACCTTTACAAGTGCCGGGTTTGCATGCAGCACGCAGTCTGGTCATAGCAACATGCAACAAAAGCGAGGCTACATGAAAAAAATATTGGCAGTAACCAATCAGAAAGGCGGTGTGGGCAAAACCACAACGGCTGTAAACCTCGCTGCAAGTCTGGCTGCCGCAAAACAGCGCGTGCTGCTTATAGATCTCGATCCGCAGGGAAATGCCACCATGGGTAGCGGTATCGATAAGCGCGATTTGCAGGCAAGTATCTATGAAGTATTGCTGGGCAGCAAAACAATAATCGAAGCGCGCACACATGCCGACGCCGGAAATTATGACCTGCTTCCAGCAAATCGCGACCTGGCTGGAGCAGAAATCGAACTGGTGGATTTATCGCAACGCGAGATGCGCCTGCGGGATGCATTGGCGTTAGTTGCCGGGGAATATGATTTTGTATTGATCGATTGCCCGCCAGCGCTCAATTTGCTGACATTGAATGGTTTGTGTGCTGCCAAATCGGTAATGATACCAATGCAGTGCGAATACTATGCGCTGGAAGGTTTGAGCGATCTCGTGAATACCATACGCAAAGTGCGAGCAAACCTGAATCCTGATCTGGAAATCGAGGGATTGCTGCGTACCATGTTCGATCCGCGAAATGCATTGGCTCAGCAAGTGTCGGACCAGTTGCAGGAGCATTTCGGCAACAAAGTATATCGCACCGTCATCCCCCGGAATGTGCGGCTGGCTGAAGCCCCAAGTTTCGGCGTACCCGTGCTGTATCACGACAAATTGTCCAAAGGCACCCAAGCATATCTTGCGTTGGCCGGCGAACTATTGAATAACGCGGCGCAACCAGCTGCATCGGCATAGAGGAATTAATTATGGCAAAGCTTCACAAGGGTTTGGGACGTGGTCTGGACGCATTGTTGTCAGGCGGGAACAGCGAAAAGGATGAAGTAATGCGTGACTTGAATGTCGCGCTGCTCAGGCCCGGTAAATACCAGCCCAGAACGCGGATGGACGAAGCATCGTTGAACGACTTGGCAACATCGATAAAATCACAGGGGATTATGCAGCCCATCCTGGTAAGGCAAATAGCCGATAGCAGTTATGAAATCATTGCGGGCGAAAGGCGCTGGCGTGCAGCTCAATTGGCAGGATTGACGCATGTTCCGGTTTTGGTTCGCAGCGTTCCCGATAATGCGGCGCTGGCGATGGCGCTTATAGAAAATATACAGCGCGAAAACCTTAATCCGCTCGAAGAAGCCGTGGGTATTCAACGATTGATAGACGAGTTCAAGATGACGCACCAACTGGCGGCCGAGGCAGTGGGCCGGTCCAGGAGTGCGGCCAGCAATCTGCTGCGCCTGCTGAAGCTGCCGAAAACAGTACAAGACCTATTGATGGAAAATAAGCTGGATATGGGACATGCGCGCGCACTGTTGCCGCTGGAAAGCGCGCAGCAGATTATGGTGGCCAATAAAATTGTGCTGGAACAACTTTCTGTGCGTGAAGCCGAAAAACTCGTACAGGTGCAGAATCACGAGACTGAAAAGGAAAAACACAAAAAAACGGATAAGCCGAGCCGCGACACGTTGCGCCTGCAGGAGGAAATCAGCGCACAATTGGGCGCGCGAGTTGAAATCAAATCGGGGGCAAAAGGCGCGGGAAAATTGATTATAGAATATGCCAATCATGACCAGCTTGAAGAAATTCTGGGCAAGCTGAAAAAGGGCAAATAATTTGGACAAAGAACCTGGAGAATCGCAGCAACAATGTTTGACACCCCCGGAAAACGCCGCTATCATCCCCGCGCTTTGGGACATTGAAACCAAAGAAAGAAAGTTAGCGCTCCATGTAATCTTGTTGCAGACAATAATCACGTTGTTTGCAGCATGCTTTGCTTACAGCATTAAAGACATGCCGCAACTTGCGATAGCGGTGTTGGGCGGCGGGACAATATCCGTAGTCAACAGCGCGTTGTTGGCATGGAGGATGGTTCGAGCCGCTTCACATCCTGCCCATGAAGCACATCATCAATTACGGCTCATGTATTTTTACGCCACCGAAAGGTTTCTGGTGGTCGTTGTGCTGCTATGCATATGTATGGCAGTGTTTAAATTGTCACCGTTGGCATTATTGGGCGGTTTTGTTCTGGGCCAGGCAGTACTCCTAACGGGCCGGTTTATTTTAAGTAGTTCTAGATTTAGATAGCGATTAAAAATGGCTAGTGAAGCGCATACATCTGCAGAATATATCAAGCACCATTTACAGAACCTGACTTTTGGGAAATTGCCCGATGGCGTCTGGGGTATAGCCCACAGTCACGATGAAGCCAAAGCCATGGGTTTCTGGGCCTTCAATCTGGACACGCTGCTGGTGTCCCTGTTGCTTGGCGTTATCTTCATATTCATCTTTCGCCTGGCCGCGAGAAAAATAACTGCCGGCGTACCGATCGGACTGCAAAATTTTTGCGAGTGGTCAGTCGAATTTGTCGACAGCAATGTCCGCGGCTCATTTTCCGCCAAGAACGATATGGTAGCGCCACTGGCATTGACCATTTTTTTCTGGATATTTTTAATGAATCTGATGGATCTGCTGCCGGTAGACTATGTGCCTACCCTGATGGAGACGATTGGTGTTCCATTTTTCAGAATAGTTCCCTCTGCAGACCCGAATGCGACATTTGGCATGGCCATAGGCGTGTTTTTGCTGATTCTCTACTACAGCGTAAAAATCAAAGGGGTGGGCGGTTTCCTCGGCGAACTGACATTGCAACCATTTGGAAAGTGGGGCTTGCCGGTTAATCTTTTGCTTGAGGGCGTAAACCTTATAGCAAAGCCGATATCCCTTGCGCTGCGTTTGTTCGGCAATATGTATGCAGGCGAAATGATCTTCATTCTGATCGCGCTGATGGGCGGTGCCTGGATTGGATTTACACCGGGTAGTGTTACCTTGTACGGCTCGCAGATTCTGCTGTCGCTGGGATGGGCAATCTTCCACATATTGATCGTCACCTTGCAGGCATTCATATTCATGGTTTTGACCATTGTCTATATGGATATGGCGCACCAGGAACATCACTAGACAATTTTAACAACCTAACTTTTAAACAGGAGAAATAGAAAATGGAAATGGCACAAGCACTGCTTTACATCGCAGGAGCCCTGATGATGGGTTTGGGCGCACTCGGCGCAGCCGTTGGTATCGGTATTCTGGGCGGCCGCTTCCTGGAAGGCGCTGCGCGTCAACCCGAACTTATCCCCATGTTGCGCACCCAGTTCTTTGTGGTGATGGGTCTGGTAGATGCGGTTCCGATGATTGCTGTTGGTATTGCGATGTACGTTCTGTTCGCGGTTGCATAGGGATTCCGGGCGACATCGTATAACTAAAGAAAGGAAGCTTGCATGAATATCAATGCGACTCTTTTAGCTCAGACAATCATGTTCGCGCTGTTCGTATGGTTTTGCATGAAATTCATATGGAAACCGATCATGGGGGCACTCGACCAGCGCAAAAAGCAGATTGCTGACGGCCTGGCGGACGCCGAGAGGGCGAAACATGACCTGGAGCTGGCGGCAAAACGCTCCGCGGACATGCTGCGTGAAGCCAAGGAAAAAGTCGGCGAAATCGTGGCGAGCGGAGAAAAGCGCGCCAGCGAAATCATTGAAGCAGCCAAGGAACAGGCAAAGGCAGAGGGTGACCGCATCATTTCAGGGGCAAAAGCTGAAATTGATCAGGAAGTGTTTCGCGCACGTGAACAATTGCGCACCGAGGTTTCGGCAATTGCGCTGGCCGGTGCAAGCAAAATTCTCGGACGTGAAATTGATGCAAAGGCGCACAATGATCTGCTCGACAAGCTGGTTTCGGAAATATAAATACCATGTCTGAAGCAATAACCACGGCAAGACCCTATGCGCAGGCAGCATTTGACGAGGCGCAGCAGCTTTCGGATCTGAAAGGCTGGTCTGAAATGCTGGTGACGCTGGCCGAATCCGTATGCCACCCTGAAGTCCGTTTGGTGGCGACGAATCCGCGCATCGCCAAATCCAGGCTGGAAAATCTAATGGAAGCACTGACAGGCGGGAAACCGACAGTACAGCAACGGAACTTTGTACGAATATTAGTCGAAAATCAGCGCCTGCTCCTGTTGCCGGAAATTGCAGCGATTTATGAGGCCTTACGCGCAGAAGCCGAGAAAACCTTGAATGTAGAGGTTGACTCCGCATATGAATTGTCCGCTGCACAGCAGGAAAGAATCATAAGCTCGCTGAAAGCAAAAATGGGATGCGAGATAAAGCTAAGCTGCAAAATAAATAAAGAATTGCTCGGCGGTGTGATCATCCGCGCGGGAGACAAGGTTATAGATGGTTCTGCCCGCACCCGCCTGACAGAAATGGCAAACGCGCTGGCCTGATAATGATATATCAACGAAGGAAATACAGATGAAGCTCAATCCATCCGAAATAAGCAATCTAATACGCAGCCGCATCGACAACTTCGAAGCGCTGTCACAAGCGCGCACCGAGGGTACCGTAGTCAGCGTTACCGACGGTATTGTACGGGTGCACGGACTATCCGACGTAATGCAGGGTGAAATGCTGGAGTTTCCCGGCAACACATTCGGCCTTGCACTTAACCTCGAGAGAGATTCCGTCGGCGCTGTGATTCTGGGTGAATACGAGCATATCACCGAAGGCGACACGGTCAAATGCACCGGCCGTATCCTCGAAGTGCCGGTGGGTCCTGAACTGTGCGGGCGCGTGGTGAATGCGCTGGGTCAGCCTATCGACGGCAAAGGGCCGGTCAATGCAAAGATGACCGACAAGATCGAAAAAGTTGCGCCCGGCGTGATCGCGCGCAAGTCGGTTGATCAGCCAGTGCAAACCGGTCTGAAATCAATCGACTCCATGGTGCCAATCGGCCGCGGCCAGCGCGAACTGATCATCGGTGACCGCCAGACCGGCAAGACAGCCGTAGCGGTAGATGCGATCATCAACCAGAAGGGTCAGAACATGACCTGTATCTACGTAGCGGTCGGACAGAAAGCATCTACCGTCGCCAACGTCGTTCGCAAACTGGAAGAGCACGGCGCACTGGGCTATACCATCGTGGTCGCAGCCACCGCATCCGATTCCGCAGCGATGCAGTTCCTCGCGCCCTATGCGGGTTGTACGATGGGCGAATATTTCCGCGATCGCGGCCAGGATGCACTGATTGTTTATGACGACCTGACCAAGCAGGCATGGGCGTACCGCCAGATTTCCCTGCTGTTGCGCCGCCCGCCCGGCCGTGAAGCATACCCAGGTGACGTGTTCTATCTGCACTCCCGTTTGCTGGAACGTGCTGCCCGCGTCAATGCCGACTACGTTGAAGCATTCACCAAAGGCGCCGTAAAGGGCCAGACCGGTTCACTGACTGCATTGCCGATTATCGAGACACAGGCAGGCGACGTGTCCGCATTCGTACCGACCAACGTGATATCCATAACCGACGGACAGATATTCCTGGAAACGGACCTGTTCAATGCCGGCATCCGCCCTGCGATCAATGCCGGTGTCTCGGTTTCGCGTGTCGGCGGCGCAGCACAAACCAAGGTAATCAAGAAGCTGGGCGGAGGTGTGCGTCTGGCATTGGCCCAGTATCGTGAGCTGGCGGCTTTTGCCCAGTTTGCGTCCGACCTGGATGAAGCAACCCGCAAGCAGCTGGAGCGCGGCCGCCTGGTTACCGAATTGATGAAACAGCTGCAATATGCGCCACTGTCGATCGCGAATATGGCTGTTACGCTGTTTTCAGTCAACAAAGGCTATTTTGACGACGTTCCGGTTCCGAAAGCACTGTCGTTTGAATCGGCACTGCACAGCTACCTGGAATCCAATAACAAGTCCCTGCTGGACACGATCGAATCAAGCAAAGAGCTGAATGCCGACAACGAAAAGCTGTTGTCCGCGGCGATCGAGAAATTCAAGTCTACGGCTGCATATTAAGGCGGGGTGAGAAATGGCTGGCAGTAAAGAGATACGCGCAAAGATCAAGAGTGTAGAAAATACACGCAAGATCACGCGCGCGATGGAAATGGTCGCGGCTGCCAAAATGCGCAAGGCCCAGGAGCGCATGCGCGCGGCACGGCCCTATGCGGAAAAAATTCGCAATGTAGCAGCGCATCTGTCGCGAGCGAATCCGGAATACAGGCATCCTTTTCTGGTGAAGCGCGAGGATAACCGCAATATCGGTCTGATCGTGGTGACATCCGACAAGGGCCTGTGCGGTGGCCTGAACACAAACATCCTGCGGCTGGCTGTGAACAACATGAAGGCATGGGAAGATGAAGGCAAGGGCATACAGGTTTGCCCGATCGGCAACAAGGGACTGGGATTCATGTCACGCATCGGCGCAAAGGTCAAATCACACCTGACCGGTCTAGGGGATACGCCCCACCTCGAGAAGCTGATTGGAGCAGTCAAGCTGATGCTGGACGCCTACACGGCCGGAGAAATCGACGCGATACATATCAGCTATAACCGTTTCGTCAACACCATGAAACAGGACCCGTGCGTGGAACAATTGCTGCCGCTGAGCGGGGAACAGATGGGAACCGCCGAGGGCAGCTGGGATTACATCTACGAACCGGATGCGAAACAGGTGATCGACGAGTTGCTGGTTCGCTATATCGAATCGCTGGTTTACCAGGCTGTGGTTGAAAACATGGCCTCTGAACAAAGCGCACGCATGGTCGCGATGAAAGCTGCATCGGACAATGCAAAGAGCGTGATCGGCGAACTCAAGCTGGTTTACAACAAGGCGCGTCAGGCAGCAATCACTCGCGAGATCTCGGAGATCGTGAGCGGTGCGGCCGCTGTAGGTTGATGCCGGAGCAAAAGACAAAATTAATCTAGACGGGGAATCATAAAATGAATCAAGGAAAGATTGTTCAGTGCATCGGAGCGGTGGTCGACATCGAATTTCCGCGCGATCACATGCCCAAAGTGTATGAAGCGCTGCAACTCGCTGATGCAGGGACATCAACCGCCGAAGCGGGATTGACCTTTGAAGTGGAGCAGCAACTTGGCGACGGCGTCGTCCGTACCATCGCGATGGGCTCCTCCGACGGTTTGCGCAGGGGAATGGCAGTGAATGCCAACGGCAGCGGAATCAAGGTTCCGGTCGGAAGCGGTACGCTGGGACGCATCATGGATGTGCTGGGTCGCCCGATCGACGATGCCGGCGAAATCAAGTGCGACGAGACGCGCGAGATACACCAGAAAGCACCAAAGTTCGACGAGCTGTCACCATCCGTCGACCTGCTGGAAACCGGCATCAAGGTTATCGATCTGGTTTGCCCGTTTGCGAAGGGCGGCAAGGTCGGTCTGTTCGGCGGCGCCGGTGTCGGCAAGACCGTGAACATGATGGAGCTGATCAACAACATCGCCAAGCAGCACAGCGGTCTGTCGGTGTTCGCCGGCGTCGGCGAGCGGACCCGCGAAGGCAACGATTTCTACCATGAAATGAAGGATTCCAACGTTCTGGACAAGGTCTCGATGGTGTTCGGCCAGATGAATGAACCGCCCGGCAACCGTCTTCGTGTGGCATTGACCGGGTTGACCATGGCGGAAAAATTCCGCGATGAAGGCCGCGACATCCTGTTCTTCGTCGACAACATCTACCGTTACACCCTTGCCGGCACCGAAGTGTCCGCTCTGCTGGGCCGCATGCCTTCCGCGGTGGGCTACCAGCCGACACTGGCCGAGGAAATGGGCCGCCTGCAGGAACGCATCACTTCGACCAAGGTCGGCTCTATCACTTCGATACAGGCCGTCTATGTGCCAGCGGATGACTTGACCGATCCGTCGCCGGCCACCACCTTCCTGCACCTCGACTCTACCGTGGTGCTGAGCCGCGACATCGCTTCGCTGGGTATCTATCCGGCCGTCGATCCGCTGGATTCCACTTCACGCCAGCTGGATCCACTGGTGGTGGGCGAGGAACACTACAACGTGGCGCGCGGTGTCCAATCCACGCTGCAGCGTTACAAGGAACTGCGCGACATCATCGCGATTCTGGGCATGGACGAACTGTCGCCGGAAGACAAGCTGGCGGTGGCGCGCGCGCGCAAGATCCAGCGCTTCCTGTCGCAGCCATTCCATGTGGCCGAAGTATTTACCGGCAGTCCGGGCAAATATGTCACTCTCAAGGAAACCATCAAGGGTTTCAAGGGAATCGTGGACGGCGAATATGACCACCTTCCCGAGCAGGCCTTCTACATGGTCGGCGGCATCGAAGAGGCGGTTGAAAAAGCCAAAACACTTCAGTAGGAATGGGGAAAACCATGGCAATGACCGTACATGTAGACGTGGTGAGCGCAGAAGCGTCGATTTTCTCAGGGCTGGCAGAAATGGTCGTTGTTCCTGGCGAGATGGGCGAACTGGGCATATATCCAGGCCATACTGCATTGATGGCCCGTATCAAACCAGGTTCAGTCAGGATCAAACGGCCGGATCAGGAACAGCAGGAACTGATCTACGTGTCCGGCGGGATGCTGGAGATACAGCCGGGTGTCGTAACCGTGCTTGCGGACACCGCGATTCGCGGCGCCGATCTGGATGAAGCGCGCGCGCATCAGGCGAAACAGGATGCAGAGGAAGCAATCAAGAACCGTTCTTCCGATATCGATTATGCGCAAGCACAGGCAGAACTTGCTGAAGCGATAGCGCAGCTGGCGGCAATCAAACATCTGCGCAAGCAAAGCGGACATTGATCGAACGTGACAGAAAATAAAAAAAGCAGCTACGGCTGCTTTTTTTATTTGACGATATCGATTCATTCCTGAGCGTGCCAGACCAGAATTCGGTTATTGGACGGCATATCAATATCACGCAGCAGAACAAATCCGTGCGAGACTGCTAGCCGGTTTACCGCTTCAAAATCCCGCACGCCGCTGTTCGGGTTGCGCGACTTCAGCCAGGCGTCGAAACGCGCATTGCTTTCCGACGTGAATTTCCCATCATAATTGTAAGGACCATAGAGACACAGACAGCCGCCCGGCTCGATGACTTGCGCGATATGAGCGAACATGCGTTCGACTTCCGCCCACGAGATGATATGCACTGTATTGGCATTGAAGATCGCGTCGACGGATGAAACGGGCCAGCGTTCGTCGTTCACGTCGATCGCCAGCGGGGCGAGCACATTGGGGAGCTGCGCTTCATCCAGCCATGCCTGGATACCCGCGAGGTTCTGGCTCAATTCAGAGGGTTGCCATGTCAGATAAGGCAATTCGGCGGCAAAGTGTACTGCGTGCTGGCCGGTACCGCTGGCAATTTCCAGTACGCGTTTGCGGTCGGCGAATATTTCCCGGAGTACTGCAAGGATGGGCGCTTTGTTCTTTTCGCTCGATTCGGCGTAAGGCTTCATGAAATTATCCGGTAAATTCGAGGCCCATTGTAGAATATGCAGCAACAGCCTGGAACCACATGAATGCGCCTACCCTGAAGATTATCGAGGATCTTGCGGAAATCGACGCCACGGCATGGGATGCGCTGGCAGGGAGTGATCCGTTTGTTTCGCATGCCTATCTGTATGCTCTGCAGCAAAGCGGCTGTGCCACGGCGCAGTTTGGCTGGCAGGCGCAATTCATCACACTGTGGGAACAAGGCAGGCTGCTGGCTGCGATGCCGCTGTACCTGAAGATGAATTCGTACGGGGAACACGTATTCGATTGGGCGTGGGCCGATGCCTACCATCGGCACGGATTGCGCTATTACCCCAAACTGGTATGCGCGGTGCCATTCGCGCCGGTTACCGGCGCCCGGTTGCTGGCCGCGCCTGGACCGGACCGGGACCGATTGCGCAAATTGCTGCTGAATTCCGCGCTGCAACTCGCAAAGGCGTCTGGAGTATCTTCGCTGCACTGCCTGTTTCCCGATGAAGAAGACGCGCTGCTAATGCAGCAGCAGAATATGATGCTGCGCCAGGATGTGCAGTTCCACTGGCAAAACCAGGGTTACAGGGATTTTGATGAATTCCTGGCTGCGCTGAGCCGCGACAAACGCAAACGCATCAGGCAGGAGCGGCGCAAGGTACGGGATGCGGGTATTCAACTGCAATGTATCAGCGGTGAAAACGCCACCAAGGATCAGTGGTCATTCTTTGCATCATGCTATGCACACACCCGTGAGATACATCATTCTCCGCCGGCCTTGAATGAAGACTTCTTTCAGCGTATCGGCGCAGCGCTGCCGCAAAATACCCTGCTGGTAATCGCGACACGGGATGGGCGTCCGGTCGCTAGTGCACTGAATATCGTTACCAGCAATGCCTTGTACGGCCGTTCCTGGGGAGCGTTCGAATTTCACTCGGGCCTGCATTTCGAGACCTGTTACTACCAGGCTATAGAGTTCTGCATCGCTCGGCGTATCAGGACATTTGAAGGCGGCGCGCAGGGGGAGCACAAACTGGCACGCGGTTTCCTGCCGGTAACAACCCGCTCGGCTCACTGGATTTCGCATTCGGAATTTGCGCGCGCAATCGACAACTATTTGCAGCGTGAAACCGATGCCATTTCAGAATATGTGGACGAATTGAACGTCAGGAGCCCGTTCAAGCGACAAACCAATTGAAACAGCAGAAATGGATTTATCTGGCAAGCAGTATCCTGGCAACGCGCTCAATCAGCATCCAGACTGCAAGAAACACAAGCCAGACAATGACGCCGACGACCATCGCAAATACGACGCTCTGCGGAGTCAGATTGAATGCGGGTGCGAATATGTCCCAGGTTGCGCGGGCGATGAGCGGATCAGCCTTGCTTGCCAAATAAATCAGCTGATGAAACAGATCGGTGTTGAGCGCTGCGAGCGCCTGCCTTAAATGCTCGGCAGAATCAACCATAGCCTGCAATGCGGTGCCTTCGTCGTGGAAAGTCTGGTCAGCGCTGGCAAGGTGGTAATTGATCAGCTCCTGAAGGCTGCCATGATGGAATTGATTGGCAACCGCCTGGAAGGGAGCCAGATCCTGCAGCACCTGATTCAGCTGACCGCCGACGCGTTGCCGATATTGCGCGATGAAACTCGGGATGCAACCGGCCGCAACGACGCCTGCCACCAGTATGATGCGGTCCAGAATGCCGCGGATGAAAATCATTTTTCCCTACCTGACAAACATCGTATACATGATTACATCGTGCCGTGAAACGGGATAAATATCAAGGAAATGGATCAAGAAACTGCGCGGCCCAGAAAACCGGCGCATTTTATAGTGCTACCTGTACAGTCGTTGGCGTAATGTTGCCAATCATCATTCGCCAAATACACGAATTTTTCTGCCGTACGGACGCAATCCCTTATAATCGGATCGTCCAGGAAAGACCAATATGAACCCGTTGAACATAGTCATCCTTGCAGCCGGTAAAGGCACGCGCATGTATTCCGACAAGCCCAAGGTGCTGCACACGCTGGCGGGCAAGCCGCTGGTACAGCATGTGCTGGATTGTGCTTCAGCACTGAAACCGCAGCAGATTTGCGTGGTGTACGGGCATGGCGGCGAAGCAGTGCCGGACGCGATGCGGCAGTATGCAGCCAGGTTCGTAATCCAGGAGCCGCAGCTCGGCACCGGCCATGCAGTGCAGCAGGCGATGCCGCACCTGGCAGACGAGGGCAGCACGCTGGTGCTGTATGGCGATGTACCACTGATCCAGCACAGCACGCTGCACCAGATGCAGCAAGCGGGTGAAGGCCTGGTACTGTTGACCGTAAACTTGCCCAATCCAGCAGGTTACGGGCGCATCGTGCGCGACGCGCAGGGCGATGTGCAAAGCATTGTCGAGGAAAAGGATGCGACACCAGAGCAGCGCGAAATTTGCGAAGTGAACACCGGCATCCTGCTCGCACCGACCAAATTGCTGCGTGGCTGGCTGGATGGATTGCAGAACAACAATTCCCAGGGCGAGTACTACCTCACCGATATCGTCAGCATGGCAGTGCAACAGGGCGTTGCCGTGCATGCCGTACAACCGTCCCACGAGTGGGAGATACACGGCATCAACAGCAAGTCGCAACTGATGGTGCTGGAACGTACCTGGCAGCTGGTCGAGGCTTCGCGCCTGCTGATCCAGGGCGTGACGCTGACCGATGCGGCGCGCCTGGATGTGCGCGGAAAATTGAACTGCGGACGCGATGTGGAAATCGATGTCGGCTGTATCTTCGAGGGAGAGGTCAGTCTTGCAGACAAGGTGCGAGTGGGCGCTTACAGCGTGATCCGTAATTCCTCTATCGCAGCAAATACAGTGATCGAACCTTACAGTCACATCGATAACAGCGAAGTGGGTGCTGATTGCCATATCGGGCCTTACGCTCGCCTGCGCCCGGGAAGCCGGTTGCAGGAAGGGGTTCATATCGGCAATTTCGTCGAGATCAAGAACAGCGAAATCGCATCCGGCAGCAAGGCCAACCATCTCAGCTATATCGGCGACAGTTCGGTAGGCAGCCGGGTGAATATCGGCGCTGGTACGATCACCTGCAATTACGACGGTGCAAACAAGCATCGCACCATCATCGAAGATGATGTATTCATCGGTTCGGATACGCAACTGGTTGCCCCGGTAACGGTGGGCAAGGGCGCAACGATAGCAGCCGGTACCACGGTCTGGAAAAATGCGCCGGCCGGCGAATTGACAATGAATGACAAAAACCAGTCGACCAGACCGGGCTGGAAGCGTGCGCAGAAAGTGAAGAAATAACATGTGCGGAATTGTAGGTGCAGTGTCAGAACGCAATGTCGTGCCGATCCTGCTGGAAGGGCTGCAACGACTCGAATACCGCGGCTACGACTCGGCTGGCCTGGTGGTTGGGCACGGCGGACAGCTGGAGCGGGTAAGAAGCATCGGGCGGGTAGCCGATCTGGCCAGCAAATGCGCAAATACTAGCGGGCTGATCGGGATAGCTCACACTCGCTGGGCGACGCATGGCGTGCCCAGCGAGCGCAATGCGCACCCGCATATCAGCAAAAATCACGTCGCCGTTGTACACAACGGGATTATCGAAAACTACGAAATCCTGCGCAGCCGGCTGGACGCCGAGGGCTATGAATTCACCTCGGATACGGATACCGAAGTCATCGCGCATCTGATCAACAGCCACTACGCACGCGGAAATTCGCTGCTGTCGGCAACACAGGCAGCGCTGGCAGAGCTGGTGGGAGCTTACGCGATTGGCGTTATTGCGTCGGACAACCCCGATCACATGATTTGCGCGCGACGCGGCAGTCCGTTGTTGCTCGGCATAGGCATCGAAGAACATTTCATCGCATCGGATGTGTCTGCGCTGTTGCCGGTTACACGCAGATTCGTCCATCTCGAGGAAGGCGATGTGGTCGAAATCGGACGGAGCGGATACCAGATTTACGATGCGGAATCCAGTCGCGTCGAACGCGAGATCCAGATCAGCGAACTCAGCAATGAAAGCGTGCAGCTGGGTGCGTACCGTCATTACATGCAGAAGGAAATCCACGAGCAGCCGCAGGCGCTGGCGGATACGCTGGAATCGGTTTGCAACAGCCAGTCTCTGGTGCCGGGAATTTTCGGCGCGGAAGCCGCACAGACTTTTGCCGAAACCGGCAGCATCCTGATTCTGGCATGCGGCACCAGCTACCACGCCGGTTTGGTCGCACGCTACTGGCTGGAGGAAATCGCCGGGATACGCTGTACCGTGGAAGTCGCCAGCGAGTACCGATACCGTGTCAGCGTTGCCGAACCGAAAACGCTGGTGGTGGTCGTCTCGCAATCCGGCGAGACAGCCGATACCCAGGCTGCGCTGAACCATGCGAAGAAAAACGGACACGATCATACGCTCGCAATCTGCAATGTCGCGGAAAGCGCGCTGGTCAGATTATGCAAGTTGCGCATGCTGACTCGTGCTGGTCCCGAAATTGGCGTGGCTTCAACCAAGGCTTTCACCACCCAGCTCGCGGCGCTGTTCATGCTGACGCTGGTAATGTCCAAACAGCGCGGACGCTTGAGCGCGGAGCAGGAGCAAAAGCATCTGCACGAGCTGCGCCACCTTCCTGCGGCTGTGCAGAAAGTTCTGGACCTGGAACCGCAAATCGCCAAGCTTGCCGAGCAATTTGCCGGCAAGCACCATGCGCTGTTCCTCGGGCGCGGATTGCACTATCCGATTGCGCTGGAAGGCGCACTCAAACTCAAGGAAATTTCTTACATACATGCCGAGGCCTACCCGGCCGGCGAACTGAAGCATGGACCACTGGCGCTGGTGGACAAGGATATGCCGGTGATTTCGGTTGCGCCGAATGATGCATTGCTGGAAAAGCTGAAGTCCAATCTGCAGGAAGTACGTGCGCGCGGGGGTGAGCTGTATGTGTTTGCCGACGCGCATACACATATCAGCGAGGCGGACGGGATACACATCATGCAGATGCCGGAACACGCCGGGTATTTGAGTCCCATCCTGCACACCATTCCGCTGCAATTGCTGGCCTATTACGTCGCGCTGCAGAAAGGCACCGATGTGGACAAGCCGCGCAATCTAGCCAAGTCGGTCACGGTCGAATGACCGGATCGGCGTGCGGCTTGCGGATCGGGCTAACATGCGCAGACAGCCAAGACCGGCAGGGCGTTCATAGCAACAGTACTAATTTTTGCCAGGTCGTTCACACGACCGCAAGCTGGAATAGCTGGCCGATCAGAACAAATTCTGAAAAGGATTTCCTGCGCCCGGATATGAAATGAAAATCTGGAATCCGATAAATCCCAGCAGCAGCAGAACAATTAATAGCAGCAGCTTGTTATAGCGCCGTTGCTGCAAAATAATCCTGTTCAACAATTCGTCGTTGCGTCCTGCGCCATGGTTGCCCAGATATTGGTGCAACAAACGAGGCAATTGCGGCAATACGGTCGCGTAGTTTGGCGCCTCTGTACGCAACGATTTGATTAAACCGCGCCAGCCCACCTGTTCGCTCATCCAGCGTTCCAGCCACGGTTTTGCAGTTTTCCACAGGTCCAGTTCGGGATCGAGCTGCAAACCAAGACCCTCTATATTCAGAAGTGTCTTCTGCAACAATACCAGCTGCGGCTGTACTTCGATGCCGAAACGGCGCGACGTCTGGAATAGCCGCAACAGCACACGACCGAACGAAACTTCGCGCAGCGGTTTGTCGAATATCGGCTCGCAGACCGTGCGTATTGCCGCTTCCAGTTCATCCACGCGTGTTGCGATGGGCGCCCAGCCCGACTCGATGTGGACCTCGGCGACGCGCTTGTAGTCACGCCGGAAAAACGCGATGAAATTCTGCGCGAGATAATGCTTGTCGGTATCGGTCAGCGTGCCCATGATGCCGAAATCAAGCGCAATATACTGGCCGTTCGACGCGACCTGGACATTGCCGGGATGCATGTCCGCGTGGAAGAAACCGTCCCGGAACACCTGGGTATAAAAAATCTCCACACCATTTCTGGCCAGCCTCGGGATATCCACTCCAGCATTTCGCAACGCATCAACCTGGCTGACCGGGATGCCGTACATGCGTTCCATCACCATTACCCCGGTGCTGCAATAGTCCCAATACATCTCCGGGACTAGCAGCAGCGGTGAATTGGCGAAATTGCGCCTGAGCTGGCTGCCGTTTGATGCCTCGCGCATCAGGTCGAGTTCATCTTCCAGATGCTTTTCGAACTCGGTGATCACCTGGCGCGGCTTGAGGCGGCGGCCGTCCGCCCACAGCCACTCGATCAGATCGGCAGCCACTTTCATCAGCGCGACATCGTGCGCGATGATACTGGTGATGCCGGGACGCAGAATCTTGACCGCGACATCGCGGCCGTCCGGCAGAACTGCAAAATGCACCTGCGCTACCGAAGCGCTTGCAACGGGGATGTCTTCAAAATTTTGAAAAACCTCGAGCAAAGGCTTGCGGTAGGCTTGTTCAAGCAATGCGACAGCCTGAGCGGAAGGGAACGGCGGGACCTGATCCTGCAGCCTGGCAAGTTCGTCGGCGATGTCGGCCGGTATCAGGTCGCGGCGCGTGGACAACATCTGCCCGAATTTGACGAAGATCGGGCCGAGTCCTTCCATGGCCAGCCGCAGGCGAAGCGCGCGCGGTTTGCTGGTATTGCGCAGGAACAGCATCATGTTGAGCGGTATGCGCATCCAGCGCAAACGTACATGTGCAAGCAGAAACTCATCCAGCCCGAATCGCAATACCACCACGACAATCTTGATCAGCCGGAAGAAACGCACAATCAGGCCTTTCGGGATGCAGTCAGACGGTTGATGCGCTGCTCCAGCCGCGCCATATCGTCGCGCAAGTTATCCACCTGCAGCATGAACGCGGAAAGTTGACCGGGCTTGGCCAGCAGCGGGCGCTCTTCCGTCAGGTATTCGGCGCCCGCCTTGAACAGGTTCTCCGCCGAATCGCGCAACATCTGCCCCGCAGTTTGAGCGCCTTCAACAAGACGTTCGGCTGCGATATCGCCGGTAATGCGGCTAAGGTCTTCAGCTGCGTCCCAGCGGAGATTGCGCGACAGATAAAAGATTTCTGCCAGCAATTCGCTATCGCCTTCGCTGCTGATTCCTGCATGGGCGCTTTCGTCTCGTGCGGCCAGTCGCGGCAACAGCGAGGGCGGGATGACACACCTTGCATCAGTGACCTCTGCGGCATCCTGATCCAGAAGTGAACCGTCCTCCAGTATCCGGCAGGTAAATGAGAACGGTGCAACCTCAAACCGCACCGATTTCCCTGAAAAACGGGCGAGCCTTTGCAATGCCCAGCTGTTCTGGTCAAGCAGGTGATTCATGAACATGACGGAAGGATGAGCAAACACGATGGGTTATGGCAAAAAATTACGGATCGGCTTTGTAAAATTCAGCAAGTTAAGATTCATGTTCATCTCGGGGAAACCAGACTGGGGAGAGTATAACACCGGGCGCTGAACCTACGCTTGCAGCAGCAGGCAGTAGAAGTGAACGCTTGCGGTTTGCCGGATTCTGGTACGGGTGTTCAGAACGGCGGCTCGGCTGTCAGGAACAGCATCTCCTGACGGGACGGATGCATGAAGCTCAGGCCGCGCGCATGAAGCAGCAGCCGGGTAGCCGTGCAGAAGTTGCGCGCTCCATACAGTTCATCGCCTAGAACCGGATGTCCGATCGCGGACAAGTGTACGCGCAACTGGTGGGTTCGACCGGTTACGGCTTCGAGCTCTATGCGGCTGGCGTCGAGCAACGGTTTGCCGGGCTGCGAATGAAAGAATCCTTCAGCAGCACCCAGCACGCGGTATCGCGTAAGCGAGGGTTTGCCGGACACGAAGTCCACCCTCTGTTTAGGACGGTTCGGCCAATCGGCAGCCAGCGGCAAATCGATTTCCCCTGCAGCCTGCTCGAAATGTCCGGCCACGATCGCAATGTAGTTCTTGCTGATTCCGCGTTCGCGGAAAAGCCGGGAAAGCTGCCGATGAATCTTTGCGCCACGGGCGAATACCAGCAAACCAGAAGTAGCCATGTCCAGGCGGTGCACACAGAGGGCATCCGGGAATTCACTTTGAATACGGGTCGTCAGACTGTCCGCTTTCTCCGGACCGCGGCCCGGCACAGAAAGCAAGCCGGAAGGCTTGTTCACAACCAGCAGATTGCCGTCGTTATAGACGACATCAAATTTGCCCGGACCGGAATATGCGCCAAGGGTGCCGTACATTACTGCTGGCCGGAATCGGAAGATAAAATGGAAAATTCGACGATGTCGATGGGGTTTTCGGCGAATGACTGGCCGAGGCTGATGAATCCGTTACCCTGCAGATATATTTCCTCGCGGGTGATGTGCGCTACGTTGCCGTCGCTGAAGCGCACATAGGTTCCATTGGTGCTTTGATCAATGACGACGAATTTGCCGGAACGGAATTCGACATGAATGTGCAAACGGGATGCGAGCTCATTTCGCACAACCAGATCGCAGCTGTCGTCACGGCCCAGTACCACGCTTCGGCATTCCTTGTTCACCCTTATCGATTTTCCCCGATAGCGCAAAATCAACATGCCAACCTTGTCCGGTGTCTTGCGATACGTGGGCATGCCTATGCGGGTGCTCTGTACATCTTCCTGTTCGATAATGACCTGGAAAAGATCAAAATGATCCTGCTTCCCCTTGAGCTCGGCACGCAGGATCTGGCGCATTCTGCTGCGCAATTCAGCGGGTAGCTCATCGTACACCGTCTGGGTTGCCATGACCTGACCGGCACGGGTTATCGCAGAAACACGAGAAGCAACGTTGACCGTGTTGCCGTACACATCGCCAGATTCCTTGATAACCGGGCCATAATTGAACCCGACGCGTATGTGTAGCGGGTATGAAAAAGCATTCTGATTGGTTTCCACCGCATTTCTGATGGAGCAGGCGGCATGAAAGGCAGCCTCGGCACTGGGGAAAGTCGCCATGACTGCATCGCCTATGGTTTTGACCAAAGTACCCTGGCCGGCAAAGATTTCGTCGGTCATCACGTTGATGCACTGGAATATCAGCTTGCGAGCTTTGTGGTCACCCAGAATTTCGTAAAGAGCGGTGCTGCCGCAAATATCGGCGAACAGGACAGCGAGTTTTTCTACGTGTTGAGACATAGGTGTAACCAGGGAAACTCAAAAATCTTTTCCGGCGATATGGGTGCCTTGAAAGGTGCATAACAGCCATGAGGACTCATGGCCTTAAGATGAACTGTATCCAAGGGCGGGGCACGATAGAGGACTTTTGGCAACAATGCGTATGCGTAAACAATATGATCTACATCATCACTGAACTGGGTTGCTGACGCAAGCAGATCGGCAAATTAAAGCTTGTAACCGCGATGTACCGCTACCACCCCGCCGGTCAGATTGAAAAACTCGACGCCCTCCATGCCTGCATCTTCCATCATCTGCTTCAATTCCTCCTGGCCGGGGTGCATCCGGATTGACTCGGCGAGATAACGGTAGCTGTCCGCGTCACCCGCGATGAGCTTGCCCATCCTGGGCAACAGTTTGAAGGAGTAAAGGTCGTAAACCTTTTCAAGCGGTTTGGCAACCCTGGAAAATTCCAGCACGATCACGCGACCGCCAGGTTTGATAACTCGATACATTTCGCGCAGCGCGGCATCCTTGTGCGTGACATTGCGCAGGCCGAAAGCGATGCTGACGCAGTCGAAATAGTTGTCTGGAAAGGGCAGGTGCTCGGCATCGCATTGCGTGACCGGAGTGGTCATGCCGTCATCAAGCAGGCGGTCACGGCCAACGCGCAACATCGCATTATTGATGTCGGTGAGCACGACCTGGCCGGAATTTCCGACCTTTTCAAGAAACAGCCGCGACAGGTCGGCCGAACCGCCTGCCACATCCAGCACGCGCTGTCCGGCGCGCACTCCGCTGACGCTGACCGCATAGCGTTTCCACAGGCGATGCAAACCGGCAGACATCAGGTCGTTCATCACGTCATATTTGCTCGCGACGGAAGTAAATACTCCGGCAACCTTGCGTGCCTTTTCTTCCTCTGCAACGGTCTCGAAACCGAAATGGGTATCAGACATAATTTGCTCCAGGTCTGTTGTCCTCTGCCACAGGCGGGAAGACGAAGTATGAGCTATTTAGGATCACGTGATGCGCCAGCAGCATGGATGCGCTGCAAATACGACTGCCAGATGCTGTCCTGATGTTCGCCCAGATGGCGCAGGTATTCCCAGCTGTACAGGCCGCTGTCGTGGCCGTCGTCGAAGTTGATCTGGAGTGCGTAGCTGCCGACCGGCTCGATATTCAGCACATTCACAGAGCGCTTTCCGACTTGAAGCACCTCCTGGCCGGGGCCATGTCCGCGCACCTCCGCAGAGGGGGAATTTACCCGCAAAAATTCAAATGGCAGCTTGCAGCGAAATCCGTCCGGGAATGCGAGTTCAAGTTCGCGGGATTGCTGGTGCAGGGTTATTTCGGAAGGGTGTTCCATCATGGTATTTTTCCTGTGTTACAGGGTGCGTATCCTGTCTAGCAATGCAGTGGTAGAACGCTGGTGCAGGAACGGTATGCTGTGGACAGCCCCGCCCCAACCCCGGACTTCATCGGCGCCGACGATGCTGTCCGGCGCCCAGTCACCGCCCTTGACCAGCACGTCGGGCTTGCAGGCGAGAATCATGTTCAACGGCGTGTCTTCGTCGAATTTTACCACCATGCTGACGGATTCCAGCGCCGCAAGCACCATCATCCGGTCCAGCTCAGGGTTGATCGGGCGGTCGGCGCCCTTGCCCTGGCGCTTTACCGAGGCGTCGCTGTTCACGCCTATAACGAGCGCAGCGCCGAGTGCGCGAGCCTGAGCGAGGTATGTGACATGCCCGCGATGAAGCACATCGAAGCACCCGTTGGTGAAGACCAGCGGACGAGGCAGTTCGGCCAATCGGGCTGCGAGCTGGCCCGGCGGGCAGACTTTTGATTCGAATAAGGGAACGGGATACATCTGTTCAGGATACGCTGACAGTCAGGAACGAATCGCTTGCGCATGGCCGGCAAAACATGTTCCGGCAGGGCATGCGCCGGAACCGGTCATATTTTCCGTGAAATCCGGCTGACAGCTGAGCGGCAGCCACGATCATTCACCCAGCAGCAGAAAATCGATGATATCGCAGAGACAATGCAGGCTCAGCAGGTGCACTTCCTGGATGCGGGCCGTGCTTTGCGCATCGACGCAAATCAGTACATCGCCGCTTCCCAGCACGCGGGCCATTTCACCGCCATCGCGCCCGGTCAGAGCAATCACGCGCATATCCCGTTCGTGGGCGGCATGGATGGCGGCAACCACATTCGTCGAATTGCCGCTGGTGGAAATCGCCAGCAGGCTGTCGCCGGGCAGTCCCAGTGCGCGAACCTGTTTTGAGAACACCTGGTTGTAGTCGTAGTCATTGGCGATCGATGTCAGCACCGAACTGTCGGTGGTCAGCGCAACGCAGGCCAGGCCTGGCCGTTCCTTTTCGAAACGGTTGAGCAATTCTGCCGCAAAATGCTGCGCGTCAGCTGCCGATCCGCCATTGCCGCAGCACAGAATTTTACCGTCGTTGGTGACGCAGTCGAAAAAGATCTGCGCGCTTTCGGCGATCGGCTTGGCCAGTCCATCCTTGACCTTCAGCTTGGTCTCGGCACTGTCCCTGAAATGCTTGATGATGCGCTTGTTGATGTCCATATTTTTTGTCACTTGCGAGAAATGTGGATATTAACCGAATCAGGCATCGAACGCATTCCTGAGCCAATGCATGCTGCTCTGTCCGATATCGTCCATCAGCAGGACATCGAAGCGGCATGGCGGAATACGCGCGAGGCTGGAAAGATATTGCTGCGCGGTGCTGATGATGCGCTGCTGCTTGTGCGCATCGATACTGGCCGCCGCTCCGCCAAAATCGACATTGCTCCGCAAGCGCACCTCGATGAATACCAGCGTTGCCCCGTCATTCATGATCAGGTCGATTTCGCCGAAGCGGCTGCGATAATTCCGCTCGACCAGACTTAACCCCTGCTGCTGCAGATATTGGGCAGCAAGTTGTTCAGCCTGTGCCCCCCGGCTTTTCATTGCGGATCGATAGTCTGTGCCGGGTTGATAGTCTGGGCCGGGAACATCTGTGAGGAGGGCGGTGCGGGAGTGTCGCCCAATTGCGCATGACCTTGAGATAGCACGGCAGGGAGAGCAGTGCGCTCGAAGGTGTGGCCGTTCAGCCGGATCTGACCGCTAACCCCGTCCAGCGGCAAATTGCTGTTCATGCTTCCCGCAATCAGCAATTCGGTCAGGCGGTACGAATCTATGCCCAGCGCGTAAAGCCGTTCGCGGCTTGCTGACAGCGGGGGGTTGGGACGGGGATAGATCATCACAGCGGGGTGGTCAGGCTGCAACAGCCACGGCATATCGACAAAATGGACACCGGTCAGATCGTAGTTCGCCAGCGCGTTGTCGTTGCCGGTAAAAACTTGCGAGGTGGCGTAAACAGGCAGCTTGATCGGCAGATAGGGGCGAATCAGGCGCGACTTTTCAGCATCGGCAGCGAGAAACACGACGGTATCGGAGGTGTCGGCGATATCGGCAAATACCGCCGGATCGCCGGTGTACACGATTTCCCTCAATATGCCTCTGGTATCGCCATCGGCGGAATTTGTCCATTCATCCTCGAAAGCCGACTGGAGACGCAGGGATAGCGGCGTGTTGGTTGTAACTATGATGGCCTGGTGCAGGCCCTGTTTCTTCGCCAGCTGTGCAACCTGTTTGGCCTCGGCTTCCACTGCCATTCCGAAGAAATACAGATTCGGAGCAAATTGGCCATCCACAATGTTCAGCGCCAGCGTCGGTACCGGAATATTCTTTTCGGCAGCCAGCGCCCTGACGCCGTTGCGGGTCAGAGGACCTACCACGGCGCGTGCTCCGTTGGCTATGGCCTGCCGATATGCGGCGACGACGCTGTTGTTTTCGTCAAAGTCGCTGTAAACGCGTACCGGCATCATCAGGGTTTTCGAATTCGAATCAGCCGCTGCAAAAAAGCCCTGTTCAACCGCACTGGCAGCCGGGCCGAAAATGTCGGATTTGACCGGAAGCAGCAGCGCGATATGTGCAAATGGCGTTATATTCGGCAAAACAGCGGGTGCGGTTTCGACAGCCGCGGGAGGAGCAGCCTCGGGAGCAGCCGGCTGTACCACCGTCGGCAGAGGCTGCTTCTGCGGTACAGTGCTGGTACAGGCGTATAGTGAGAATAAGGCCGAAAGTAATAGGAGTACACGTTGCATAGCGAACATCCGCAAAAATTGGAACCAGCATTATATGTAGTTGCAACCCCGATAGGAAATTTGCGTGATATTACCCTGCGCGCGCTCGATGTGCTGGCAGCCGCAGATGTTCTGGCGGCGGAGGATACCCGCAACACAGCGCATTTGCTGTCCCACCACGGTATCAGCGCAAACCGGCTGATTGCCGTGCACCAGCATAACGAACGGGGCGCGGCTGATAAAGTCATCGCGCTTCTGCAGGCAGGGCAAAGCGTTGCGTATGTCAGCGATGCGGGCACGCCCGCGGTCAGCGACCCCGGTGCGCTGCTGGTGCAGGCAGTGCGGAAGGCCGGCCAGCGTGTCGTGCCAGTCCCGGGGGCGAATGCGGCGTTGGCTGCCTTGTCTGCAGCTGGGCTGAACGAACCGCATTTCCTGTTCTACGGTTTTTTGCCCAATAGATCTTCCGCGCGCCGCGCCGTGCTGCAATCGCTGGCACTTTATCCGTTTACGCTGGTGTTTTACGAGGCGCCGCACCGAATCGTCGAATGCGTTGAGGATTTGTGCAGTGTGCTGGGCGGCGAACGGCAAATCGTGCTGGCGCGCGAAATCAGCAAACTGTTCGAAACGATCCATGCCTGCACGCTGCACGATGCCGAATCCTGGCTGAAATCCGACACTAACCGCCAGCGCGGCGAGTTCGTGGTGCTGATTTCCGGTGCTTTACCCCAAACGGGGCTGTCTGTCGATACGCTGGACACGCTGACCAAGCTGCTCGATGAACTGCCGCTAAAGCAGGCCGTGCAACTTGCCGCAAAGATTACCGGCGCCAGCCGTAACGAGTTGTACCAGCGGGCATTGCAAATCGCAAAACCTGACTGAATTGGACAGTTTGTCACCATTCCGCTGGCCTTGAAATCAGCGCTCGCAGGTTTTGCGTGGTCCTGTGATCGCGATGTAAATCATACCGGGCAAGCGATGCAACCATATTCGGCATAACGGGGAGGATCATGCCATGAAAACAAACCAGCTTGCCCAGGTTGCGTTGTTGCTGTGGGTCGTTACGGTTGCAGTACTGGTATGGTACCTGATGCGCAATCGCACGGCTGAAGATACCGATGGCAGGGCCGCGATCACGCTTCACCCTGCCGAGCGACAGGTGGTGCTGTCCGAAATGCACGGCCTGCTGGTCGCCGCCCAGGGAATCATGTCAGGCGCCAGTCGTGGAGACAAGATGCACATCATGGCGGCAGCGCATGCAGGCGGCATGGCCAGCATGTCACAGGCAGATCCGGCGTTGATGGCAAAATTGCCGCTTGAATACAAGGCGCTGAACATGAATGTCCACCACGAGATGGATGAAATCGCCAAGGCTGCCGGAGACGGCAGGCCGACAGCCGAGTTGCTGCAAATGGCATCGGACACGATGGCGAAGTGTGTTGCCTGCCATGCAGAGTGGCGGCTCAGGACGAGCAAATAACGAGAGCGCGCTGCAGGTTTCCCTAAGCTTTGGCTTTTTCCTTGGCTGCTTTTTTCACCGCTGCCTTTTTTGCTGCCGGTTTCTTTTCTTTGGCGGCAGCAACTTTTTTGGCGGCCGGCTTGGCCTTTGCCTTGGCTGGTTTGCCAGTGCCGGCCTTGGCCGCCCCGGTTTTTGTCTTACCGGGTGCAGCTTTGGCTTTTCTGGTTCTGGCCGCTGGCTTTTTGGCAGGCCCCTTCGCCACCTTGGCCGCGATCAATTCCAGCGCCTCTTCCAGCGTGATGTCATCCGGCGAAACCCCCTTGGGCAAGGTGGCATTGACCTTGCCGTGTCGGGCATAGGGGCCATAGCGGCCGCTGCAAATCTCCACGCTGGCATTGTCATCAGGATGGTCGCCCAGCACGCGCAGAACGGTCGCGCCATCGCGAGCCTGAGCCAATAATTCCGCCGCGCGTTCAAGGCTGATGTCGAAGATGCTGTCGGTGCGGGGAATGGATTTGAACTTGCCGTCGTGCCCGATGTAGGGGCCGAAGCGGCCGATATTGACGATGACTTTTTTGCCGGTCACGGGGTGCATCCCCAGTTCGCGCGGCAGCGCCAGCAGCTTCAGCGCACTGGCCAGATCGGCCTGTTCGAGCGGCATTTCCTTGGGCCACGAGACGCGTTTCGGCTTGACCTTGTCTTCCTTTACCGCTTCCCCGAGTTGCACGTAATGGCCATAGGGTCCGCGCAGCAGCAGCACGGGCTGGCCGGTGTCGGGATGCGAACCCAGTTCTACTCTGGCCGAAGCATCGTCCTGCGATTCTCCGCTGAGGCTGCGTTTGTATTTGCATTCCGGATAGTTGGTGCAACTGATGAAGCTGCCGTAGCGGCTGAGCTTTTTGGCTAGCGGTTTGCCGCATTCCGGACAGGCTTCACCGATCAATTCCATCGGCCGGTCGATATCGGCTTTCTCCTTGACCAGGCTGGAAAAGCCTTTCCAGAACTCGTCCATCACGCCTATCCAGTCGCGCTTGCCTTCGGACACTTCATCAAGTTCGTCTTCGAGGTGGGCGGTGAAACCGTAATCCACATATCGGGTGAAATGATCGGTGAGGAAGCGCGTGACGACGCGACCGACATCGGTCGGCATGAAGCGCTTCTTGTCGAGAATCGCGTATTCGCGTGCCTGCAGTGTGGAAATGATGGTCGCGTAGGTCGACGGCCGGCCTATCCCGTATTCTTCCAGCGACTTGACCAGGCTGGCTTCTGAATAGCGCGGCGGAGGCTGGGTGAAGTGCTGTTCGCCGTACAGCTTATCGATCGGCAATATGTCGCCCTCGGCCAGCGGCGGAAGTTTGCCGCCCTCATCCTCGGTCGCGTCGTCCACATCTTCCTTGTATACGCCAATAAACCCGGGGAAAACCAGCACCTGGCCGTTGGCTCGAAACAGCGTGTTGTCACCGCCCAGGCGGATGTCCACGCTGGCCGTGTCAAATCGCGCCGGCGCCATCTGGCAGGCCAGCGTGCGCTTCCAGATCATCTCATAGAGCCGCGCCTGGTCGGCAGTGAGGTGGTCGCGAATGCTGTCAGGCGTGCGCAGGATTGAAGTCGGGCGTATCGCCTCGTGCGACTCCTGCGCATTCTTGGTCTTGCTCTTGAAGACGGGCTGGGTCGACGGCAGGTATTCGGACGAAAAGTTGTCCCTGATGTAGTCGCGGATCTCCTGCACCGCTTCCTTCGCAAGAGAAACCGAGTCGGTACGCATGTAGGAGATCAGGCCGACGATTTGTCCGCCTATGTCCACGCCCTCGTACAACGATTGCGCGGTGCGCATCGTGCGGTCGGCGGTCATGCCGAGCTTGCGCACTGCTTCCTGTTGCAGCGTGGACGTGGTGAACGGCGCGGCGGCATGGCGCTGCTTGGCCTTTTTATCGACGCGCACCACCTTGGGCGGAAGCTTGGCGTCGGTGAGTCTGGCCTGGATCGCGTCGTATTCGGCCTGGCTGGCTATGCTGAGCTGTTCCAGTTTCTTGCCCTGGTACTGGAACAGTTTGGCGGTGAATGGCTGGTGATCCTTGTTTGTGTCTAGATGCACGGTCCAGTATTCCTGGCTCTTGAATGCCTCGATTTCAAGTTCGCGCTCGACGATCATGCGCAGCGCGGGGCTTTGCACACGCCCGGCCGAAAGCCCGGGGCGGATTTTGCGCCACAGCAATGGCGACAGGTTGAAACCGACCAGATAATCAAGCGCGCGCCGCGCCTGCTGGGCATTTACCAGCGGCTGGGAAATTTCGCGCGGGTGTGCGACCGCTTCTCGCACCGCCGACTGGGTGATCTCATAGAACACCACGCGCTGCAGGTTCTTTCCCTTCATGCCGCGCTTGGCCTTGAGCAGCTCGGCGATATGCCAGGCGATAGCCTCACCCTCGCGGTCCGGGTCGGGAGCCAGATAGATGTTGTTTGCCGTTGCGGCGGCCTTGGCGATCGCGTCCATGTGCTTGCTGTTGCGCGCGATGGTTTCGTATTTCATCGCAAACTCGTGCTCGGGATCGACCGCGCCGGTCTTCGGGACCAGGTCGCGCACATGCCCGTACGAGGCAAGAATCTGGAAATCCTTGCCCAGATATTTTTGCAGCGTCTTGGCCTTGGCCGGAGACTCGACGATCAGTAAATTGGTTGCCATGCCTGTGGTCCTGGTATAAATCCGGGAATTAATGCAGTTGCGCAGAATGCAGCGGTGTAAGCAGCTCTTCGATCAGCAGCGGATCCAGTTCCTGATGGCGATTCCACAATACCATCAGCATGATCAGCTTGAGTTTGTCCAGAGCGAGTTGCTCCTGCTTCAGCGCGACGGAACGATCGATGATCATCTCGCGTTCGACGGCGGAAATTAACTTTTGCTGTTCTGAAAACATCAGGAACTGGCGCGCTTCATCGCCGATGAACTGCAATTCAAGCTCTGCGAAATGACGCTGGCCGGAATGTTCGAGATGATCGGGATAGTTTGCGGGATTCTGCTCCTGCAACGCCGACAGCCAGGTTAATGCTTCGCTGATGTCATCGCCTTCAAATCCGGCGGCGGAGAGTTTGCGCGACAGCTTGTCAGGCTCGGGATAGCTGCCTGCATCGAAATAGCTTTCAAACAGGTACATCAGGATTTCAAACATGATTTAAGCAGTGAGTTAATGGATGCGTTGATATAGGCCGCCTGGAAGCGTGCTGATGCGGCCTTCCAGTTCGAGCGACAACAGCATGGCGGATAGCTCGGCTATCGTCAAGCCGCTGCGTGCGCAGAGTGTATCGATATCTACCGGATCATAGCCGAGATGATCGAGCAGCGCAGACGATGATTCCCCTTGGTTTTCCGTTGGTAACGCGGTGACTAACTGTCCGCCCAGTTCTTCCAGAATATCCTGCGCGGTTTCGGCCAGTTTCGCGCCCTGCTTGAGCAGCGCGTGGCACCCTTTGCTTTGCGGCGCGTGTATCGAGCCGGGAATCGCGAACACTTCACGTCCCTGCTCCAGCGCCAGCCTTGCCGTGATCAGCGAGCCGCTTTGCAGGGAGGCCTCCACCACCAGGCAGCCCAGGCTCATGCCGCTGATCAGGCGGTTGCGGCGCGGGAAATTTGCCGCCAGAGGCGGGGTGCCCAGCGGGAATTCGGAAATCAGCGCGCCTTGCTTTGCCAGCATGTGGGCCAGTTCGCGGTTTGCGGCCGGATAGACTTTGTCCAGTCCGGTACCGACTAGCGCAACGCTGCTGCCATGGCCGGACAACGCGCCCCGGTGCGCGGCGGCATCGATACCCTGCGCCATGCCGCTGATGATGCACAAGCCGGCATCGCTCAGAGACTTTGCGAATGCCTCGGCGTTATGTATCCCTTGCGGCGTGGCGTTGCGGCTGCCGACCACCGCCAGTGCAGGCCGGTTGAGCAGGTCCAGCCGTCCCTTTACATACAACAGCAATGGCGGGTCGGGGATATTCAGCAGCGCCTGTGGATAGTCGCTGTCAGCCAGTGTTGCGATGTGGTTGCCGTCGTCTGACAGCCAGGAAAGTGCGGGTGCGATCATTTCGTCGGCGATTCCGTTGCCGATTTCTGATGCGATTTCAGCCTTGACTATGGACTTGAGCGAGCGGATCGGTGCGGCGTAGACCGCTTCAGGGGAACCAAACTCCTTCAGTAAACGGCGCGCGCTTTCGCCGCCCAGGCCACGGACCAGGCTGAGCGCAAGCCAGGCTTTAAGCGAATCATCAATAATCAACGGAGCCTCTGGGATTCACGCGAACACACAAGCGCTCCGCAGCTGCGACAAGGTCAGGCGCACTGTTGTCGATAACAGGTGGCATGTGTGAAATGGCCGCTGACTTCATCTGATCGGATCAAATGAATACGCCGGGTTTACACGACAATCAGGGATTCTTGGCGCTATCCAGCAACTGCACCGGCAGCCGCGTCTCCATTACCAGCGCGTAGGAGACCTTGTTGAAAACTCGGAACACGAATACCAGGCCATAGCGCTCATCCGGCAGGGTGTATTGCTTGCCATCATGCGTTACCACTTCGCCTTTGTGGTACAAGGCCAGCACATATCCCTTTTCCACGCCGTTGCGCGCGCCCCTGTTCAGCGTGATGACGCTGTTCTGGCCGCCCTGTGATACGCCGCCATAAATGGAGATTACCCGGGCAGAAATTTTCTTTGCCGGAGCGCGTGGCAGATAATTGCTGGTCTCATCTTCAGTATGCAGGACCAGCCTGTCACCCGCATTGATTTCTTCGACGGCATGGGTAATCGTGATGGTGCTGACCTTGGCAAAATGGGTCACCTCGGCATCGCCCAGATAGATGGCCTCGATGCCCAGCACCTCGTTGGTATCGGGATCGACAAATGTCTTGCCGGGACGATAGATCTGCCAGTTGTCGCCCTTGTTGGCTGGCAGGTTGGTCACGAAAGCGGTGTCGTCATTGCCGAGTATCACTCGGCCTTCACGTGCACCGATCAGCATCGGCGCCTTTTTGAACTCGTCTTCTTCTATGATCAGGGGACGGGTCAGGAATGGCCCGATGGCGCTGGCGGGTATGCTCGGAATCGCATCGTGATCGCTGCGTTTAACGCGCACTTTGGGGTAAAGCACGACGGTATTGCCCGTTTCTCCCACACCGCTCGCGGCGGCGGTTGCGCCGGGTTGGCCGAAGTTCAGGGTGCCGTTGGTGCGATCCAGATAGATCACGTCCCCCGGATAGATCCAGTGCGGATCCTTTATGGTATCTTTATTCAGTCCCCAGATATGCGGCCACTTCCACGGGTCCTTGAAGAACTTGCCGGAAATGTCCCACAAAGTGTCGCCCTTGACCACGACGTGCCGGTCTGGCGCGTCGCCGCGAATATTCAGGCGAATGTCAGATGGGCTGGCGGTCCCGGCTGCAAAGGCCAGAACAGGCAATAAAAGGAAAATCAGCGATATAATCTTGCGCATGGGAACTCCGGCAGAGTCTATGGTAACGGGCGCACAAAGTTACTGCGCTACGTTAAATTCTGCATCTAGTCTACTAAATTAGCAAGCATTTATAGGTCACGAATGGCAATTCTGAAAATTTTGCAGTATCCGGACGAACGCCTGCACAAGGTCGCGAAGAATGTGGAAGTGGTCAATGAGGCCTCCCGGAAGCTGGTACGTGACATGGCCGAGACCATGTATGCCGCACCCGGAGTGGGTCTGGCGGCGACACAGGTCGATGTTCACGAACGGATTATTGTAGTGGACACTTCCGAGAGTCGCGACCAGTTGAAAGTGTTCATCAATCCCGAAATCATCGCCAGCAGCGGCACCAGCCATTGCGAGGAAGGTTGCCTGTCCGTGCCGGGCATTTATGAGACGGTAAGCCGTGCAGAAAAGGTCACCGTGCGTGCGCTCGATGAAAACGGCGTTCCCTTTACGCTGGATGCGGAGGGATTGCTGTCGGTCTGCATACAGCATGAGATGGATCATCTGGTCGGCAAGGTGTTTGTCGAGTACCTGTCACAGCTCAAGCAAAGCAGGATTCGCGTAAAGCTCAAGAAACACTTGCGCGAAACCATGTAATTCCAATTCCATTTCATTGGTGAAACTGCGTTGGCTTCCTCGCTTTCTCCTGGCAGTGTTATATGCACTGTCTGCTTCGTGCGCTCGTCGCCGCCTTGTTTGACCTTCGAAATGAAATTGGAAAAATAGTTGATGAAAATCATTTTTGCAGGCACTCCCCAGTTTGCAGCCAGTGCGTTGTCGGCGCTGCTTCAAGAACACCGTATTCAGGCGGTGCTGACCCAGCCGGACCGCCCGGCAGGCCGAGGCATGCGCACAACCGCCAGCCCGGTCAAACAGCTTGCGCTGCAGCACGGGTTGACGGTCATGCAGCCGGCCACGCTGAAGACGGAAGAAATTCAGCGCGCGCTGGCCGAACTTGAGGCGGATGTAATGGTGGTGGCCGCATACGGCTTGATCCTGCCGAAAGCGGTGCTGCAGCTGCCGCGCTACGGTTGCCTGAATATCCACGCATCGCTGCTGCCGCGCTGGCGCGGCGCCGCGCCAATCCAGCGGGCGATACTGGCAGGCGATGCTGAAGCCGGCATAACCATCATGCAAATGGACGAGGGGCTCGATACCGGGGATATGCTGTTGCGCAAGTCGTGCCCGATCGGCGAGCACGATACCGCCGCGATGCTGCATGACAAACTGGCCGGTATGGGGGCGGATTGCATCCTGGAAGCATTGCGCCTGCTTGGGCAAAACCGGCTGGCACCGGTCAAACAGGAAGAGGGTAAGGCTTGCTATGCGGCCAAGTTGCTCAAGAGCGAGGCACTCATAGACTGGCGCCGGGATGCTTGCGAAATAGAACGTGCGATACGCGCATACAATCCGTACCCGGTAAGCCAGGCCAAACTGAACGGAACAGTGATAAAGATCTGGCAGGCAACGCTGGTCAAAGGGCTGCGGGGCGAACCGGGAAAAGTGATCGAAGCGGGTAAAAACGGTATTACCGTAGCGTGCGGCAAAGACGCTTTGCGCCTCGAGACACTCCAGCGCCCGGGCGGCACGGCACAGCCGGCTTCGCAATTTTTGCAGGCCATGCCGGTTGACGCCGGACGCTTCTTTGATGCCGGCTGAGACACAGCATATCCAGCTTGCCGCGAGCCTCATCGTGGGTCAGGTGCTCGAGGCAGGGCGCAATCTCAATCAGGTGCTGGACGAATCACTGCGCGGCAAGGCGGCCTGGGAACCTTCGCAGCGCGCCGCGCTGCAGGACCTGAGCTATGGTTCGCTGCGCCATTACGGGCAGCTTCGGGCGGTTCTGGACAAGCTGCTGCACAAACCCCTTTCGGATGAGCGCGTGCGCTTCCTGCTGCTGGTTGCGCTGTACCAGCTTCAGTATGGCAAATCAGCCGGGCACGCCGTGGTCGATCACGCCGTGCGGGCTGCGCAGACAATCAATCCGCGAGTAGGCGGCCTGGTCAACGCGATATTGCGCAATTTTCTGCGCAACCGTGCCGAATTGCTGGAACAGGCCAGCCACAGCGCGGAAGGAAAGTATAGCTACCGGCAGTGGTGGGTGGACGAACTGAACGCACAGTACGGCGAACGATGCACAGCGATCCTCGAAGCAGGCAACCAGCGGCCGCCGATGACGCTGCGCGTCAACCAGCGGCGCGGTTCAACGGCAGATTACCTCGCGCAACTGGCCCGGCAGGGCTATTCCGCAATACAGATTGAGCCTGGTGCATTGCTGCTGGAAAAGCCGCTGCCGGTCGACAGGCTGCCGGGATTTTCTGACGGGATGGTTTCGGTCCAGGATGCGGGGGCGCAATACGCGGCAGGATTGCTGGACGTCCGCGACGGTATGCGCGTGCTGGACGCCTGCGCGGCGCCCGGCGGCAAAACCGCGCATATCCTTGAACAAGCGGATGCAGAATTGGTGGCGGTGGACCGGGACGCGGCCAGGCTGGAGCGGGTTGCGGAAAACCTGCAGCGTTTGCAGTTGAATGCACAACTGGTTGCGGGTGATGCTGCGGCGCCGGATACATGGTGGGACGGCCGGCCGTTTCAGCGCATACTCGCCGACGTGCCCTGCTCGGCTTCGGGTGTGGTGCGCCGCCATCCGGATATCAAATGGCTGCGGCGCAGATCGGATATTGTGGCTTTTTCCGCACAACAGACCGAAATCCTGCGCGCGTTGTGGCGGCTGCTGGCGCAAGATGGTAAATTGCTTTACGCCACCTGCTCGGTTTTTCGCCAGGAAAACGAAGACGTTGTTACGTCGTTTCTGGCACAGCATCGGGATGCACTGCGTATACCGGTTGCTTTACCCGGCGATACAGAGGGGCAGTTGCTGCCCGATGATCAGCATGATGGATTCTACTATGCGTTGTTGCAAAAAATCGCTTAGGGCATTGCTGTTCGGTGCACTGCTGACTTGCCTGTTGACGGCAACGGCGCAGGCCGAAGGTATTTCCATCAACAACGCGGAAATACATCCGGGCGACAATGGTTACCAGCTTTCCGCGAATTACTCCGTCAATCTGAATTTTGTCGTGAAGCAGGCGCTGTCACGCGGCATCCCGATCTACTTTGTCGGTGAGTTTACGCTTACTCGCGCCCGCTGGGGCTGGCTGGACACCGCCCAGCAGGCGCTGGTACGCCACCTTCCGCACTTCATCGTGGGCGACGCTCCGTTGACGCGCTGGTCCTGGCTGGACGATGAAGTTTTCAAAAGCGAACAGACCGTGAAAATTTCCTACAGCGTACTGACCGGACGTTACCGTATCTCGCGGGGCGCGCTGTTCCAGAACTTTGCCAGCCTGGAAGATGCACTGAACATAGTGTCCAGGCAAAATTCGTCCGATATTCCGGCGAAGTTGCTGAACAATGATGACAAATACATTGCGGCTGCGCGTCTGAGTCTGGATATATCCCAACTGCCCAAGCCGCTGCAGGTGAATGCCCTGACGGACAGCGACTGGACGCTGGATTCAGGCTGGTACCGCTGGGCAGTCAACGCTGCAGACATCGCAGCCCAAAGCGGAGTGGCGGCACAGTGACTTACCTGATATTCATCAGTGTTGCGCTAAGCGGAGCATTGCTTTTTCTGCTGTCCAGCAACAGCGGCAATACCCAGGGCTTTTCGATCAATTACTACAGCCTGCTCGGGCTGACAGGTCTGCTTGCAACGGGCTTGATGGGACTGGTCGGATATCAGCTTTGGCGCCTGCGATCCAAGCTCAAGAACAAGGTGTTCGGCGCCAAGTTGACGTTGCGCCTGGTATTGTTTTTCACGCTGATCGGGGTGCTGCCGGGTATTCTTATATATGTGGTGTCCGTGCAATTTCTCGACAAAAGCATAGAGTCATGGTTTGACGTGCGTGTCGAAAAAGCCCTGGAAGGCGGCCTCAACCTGGGGAGGAGCGGTCTCGACAACAGCCTCAAGGAACTGGCGAAAAAGGCGGAATTTACCGCGAACCTGCTGGCTGGCAAGCGTCCGGGACAATACCAGAACGCGCTGGATATGCTGGTGGATGAAGATGTGGCGCAGGCAGCGGCGGTGTTTACCGTGAACGGAAAACTGATCGCGTCATCACCGAAAAAGAATGCGCAGCCGCCTGAAGAGCCGGATGCCGACCTGATGCGCCGCGCACGGGACAATGGCGAATACTCGGTGATCGACACCCTGCCGGACAGGGGGATGACGCTGCTGGCGCTGGTGAGGGTCAACTCCAAATCCCATGCAAAGCAATATCTGCTGCAATTTACCCAGCCGGTGCCCAAGCAGATCGAGACGGACGCAGAGACGGTACAGGCGGTATACCGTGACTACCAGGAGCTGACGATCTCGCGCCTCGGGTTGAAAAGGCTGTACGGGATCACTCTGACGCTATCCCTGCTGGTGGTGCTGCTCACGGCAGTTTCCGCGGCGTTCTATCTCAGCGAAAAGTTTGGCTCATCGCTGGAAGCGCTGGCGGACGGGACGCGCGCGGTTGCGCAGGGTGATTTTACCGAACAATACCCGATACGCAGCAGCGACGAGCTGGGCGCGCTGACCGGCCTGTTCAACCAGATGACGCGTCAGCTGTTCGACGCCAGGCAGGCCAGCGAACAGCAACAGCGCGTGGTGGAAAGTGCCAAGGTGCATCTGGAAAGCGTTTTGACCCATCTGTCTTCCGGTGTGCTGGCGCTGGACCATGAACTGCGCCTGCGCTCGGTAAATACCAGTGCTGCGCAAATCCTCGCCGCGCCTTTGCACGAAATGCAGCAGATGCCGCTGACCCTGATTGCCGAGAGATATCCGCTGCTGAGATCGTTCTGCCAGACGGTCATTGATGCATTCAGCGAAACCGGCAGCGGAGAATGGCAGCGGCAGATAGAGCGGCTTAGCCGGAATGGCAACCAGATATTGCTGATGCGTGGTACACGCTTGCCGGAAGGCGGAGAAGCCGGGTTTGTGGTGGTCTTCGACGATATCAGCCACCTGCTGCAGGCCGAAAGGCAGGCGGCATGGGGCGAAGTTGCGCGCCGGCTGGCGCACGAAATCAAGAATCCGCTTACCCCGATTCAGCTTTCGGCAGAGCGCCTGCAGCATAAATTGATCGAAAAGCTAGATGAAGAGGACGGGAAACTTCTGACGCGCGCCACGCAAACGATCGTCAGCCAGGTCTCCGCGATGAAAAACATGGTGAGCGACTTTGCCAATTACGCGCGCGGCCCCGCGTTAAAGCTGTCCCACCTGAACCTGCATAAACTGATCAGCGAGGTGCTGGGGCTGTATGAGACCAACGCAATGCCGATAGTGCTCAAACTGAACGCGTCGCGCAGTATAGTGAACGGTGATGCAACACGCCTGCGCCAGGTCATTCACAACCTGCTGCAGAACGCGCAGGATGCGTTGCACGGAGTTGAACAACCGAAAATTACGCTGCATACAGAAATACAGAATGAAGAAATCCTTCTGTGGATCGATGACAACGGCGCGGGATTCCCGGCGAGCGTGCTGATGCGCGCCTTTGAGCCATACATGACAACCAAGGCTAAAGGCACAGGGCTGGGACTGGCCATAGTGAAAAAGATAGTTGAAGAGCATGGCGGTCACATTTCCATCGAAAATAATGCCAGCGGAGGAGGGCGGGTAAGTATCATCCTGCCGCTGGTCGAGGAGACATAAATGGAAAGCAAAAAAATTCTGGTTGTGGATGATGAGATAGGCATACGGGAGCTGTTGTCCGAAATCCTGTTCGACGAGGGCTACGAGGTATACCTTGCCGAAAATGCCCAGGAGGCGCGCAGCTACCGGAACGACCATGAACCGGACCTGGTGCTGCTCGATATCTGGATGCCGGATACCGATGGAATAACGCTGCTCAAGGAATGGGTGGAACAGGAGCTGCTGACCATGCCGGTCGTAATGATGTCGGGGCACGGCACGATCGAAACGGCTGTCGAGGCGACGCGTATCGGCGCGGTCGATTTTCTGGAGAAGCCCATTGCACTGCAGAAATTGCTGAGCACCATAGCCAAGTCAATCAGGGACGATGCGCCAAAATTGCAGATCCGGGCGGCCGAAACGCAACCCCAGAAGGTTTCGTTGAGCGTCGGCGGGCGGGCGCAACAGGTTTTGCTGCCGATGGACCTGCCGTTGCGTGAAGCGCGCGACCATTTCGACGCGCTATACCTTGACTACCATCTGCAGAAAGAGGAGGGGAACGTTTCGCGGGTCGCCGACAAGGTCGGACTCGAGCGAACCCATCTTTACCGCAAGCTCAAGCAACTGGGCATTAAATTCGTCAAAAAGAACGCAACCGACTGACCCGGGCACAGGAACCGGCTGTTCAGCAAGCCAGTTGCTGTAATCGGGGGGGTGCGGCATAATTGCGGGCCGAAATCAGTACAGGGCGCCACTACAAGAATATTAGCGGGGTGCCCTTCACTTAACCAATCCCGCAGGGAGTTCTAAGAGGTAACAGGAAATGGCTGTAACACGAAGCGTCACCCCTCCAAAATTCAATGATGTTACCGGCGCGATTCGCGCCCTGGCAATGGATGCTGTGCAAAAGGCCAATTCAGGACACCCTGGCGCGCCGATGGGTATGGCGGAGATTGCCGATGTGCTGTGGAACCGCCACCTTCGCCACAATCCGGCCAATCCCAGCTGGGCCGACCGCGACCGTTTCGTATTGTCCAACGGTCACGGCTCGATGCTGGTCTATGCTTTGCTGCATCTGTCCGGCTACGACTTGCCGATTGAAGAACTGAAACGCTTCCGCCAGCTGCATTCCAAAACCCCCGGTCATCCGGAATACGGGTATACGCCTGGAGTGGAAACCACCACCGGTCCGCTCGGCCAGGGCATCACCAATGCGGTGGGCATGGCGATGGCCGAAAAACTGCTGGCCAATGAATTCAACAAGCCGGGCCACGAGATCGTCAATCACCACACTTACGTGTTCATGGGTGACGGCTGCATGATGGAAGGCATTTCGCACGAGTCGTGCGCGCTCGCCGGCACCTGGGGCCTGGGCAAGCTGATCGCGTTCTGGGACGACAACGACATTTCCATCGACGGCCATGTCGGCGCCTGGTTCACCGACAATACCGCCAAGCGTTTCGAAGCTTACGGCTGGCACGTGATCGCCGATGTGCAGGGCCATGACCCGGTCGAAATCGAGGCAGCGATCCAGGCTGCCAAGGCCGTCACCGACAAGCCCACGCTGATTTGCTGCAAGACCATAATCGGCGCCGGTTCACCGAACAAGGAAGGCACACACGACGTTCACGGCGCAGCACTCGGCGATGCGGAGATCGCCTCGACCCGCGCGCACATCGGCTGGAACTATCCGCCGTTCGAGATTCCCAAACATGTCTATGAGGCATGGGATGCGCGCACCAAAGGCACCGGACTGGAAAACCTGTGGAACAACAAGTTTGCCGAATACAAGAAGGAATTCCCCAAGGAAGCAGCGGAATTCGAACGCCGCATGAAGGGCGACCTGCCGGCCGGCTGGGCAGAACATGCTGCCAAGGCGGTTGCACAGATCAACGAGAAGGCTGAAACCATTGCCACTCGCAAGGCATCGCAAAATGCGATCAATGCGCTGGTTCCGGCATTGCCGGAATTCCTCGGCGGTTCTGCCGACCTGACCGGTTCCAACCTGACCAACTGGACCGGCGCGCATCATGTCAACGCCACCAAGCCGGGCAACTACATCAGCTACGGCGTGCGCGAATTCGGCATGTCCGCGATCATGAACGGGATGGCACTGCATGGCGGCCTGCTGCCTTTCGGCGGCACCTTCCTGATGTTCTCCGAATATGCGCGCAATGCATTGCGCATGGCCGCATTGATGAAACAGCGCGTGATATTTGTCTATACACATGATTCCATCGGGCTGGGCGAAGACGGCCCGACCCACCAGCCGGTCGAGCAAACAGCAACGCTGCGTTATATTCCGAACATGGAGGTATGGCGCCCGTGCGACACGGTTGAGTCGGTGGTTTCCTGGGTGGCGGCCGTGGAGCGCAAGGATGGCCCGAGCAGCCTGATATTCAGCCGCCAGAACCTGGCATTCCAGAAGCGCGACGCAGCGCAGATCGCAAACATCCGCAAGGGCGCCTATGTGCTGTCCGAGGCGGCCGGCGGCAAGCCACAGGCGGTGATTATCGCTACCGGCTCCGAAGTAAGTCTCGCGCTGGAAGCGCAAAAGGCGCTTGCCGCGGAAGGTGTCAACGTGCGCGTGGTGTCGATGCCTTCGACCAATGTATTCGACAAACAGGATCAGGCTTACAAGGACAGCGTGTTGCCCAGTGGCATCAAGCGCGTGGCGGTCGAGGCCGGTGTTACCGATGGCTGGTACAAATATGTCGGCCTGGAAGGCGCAGTCGTCGGCATGAACACTTTCGGCGAATCCGCGCCTGCACCAGAACTGTTCAAGCACTTCGGATTCACCACCGAGAATGTGGTGAAGACTGTAAAAAGCGTTCTTTAAATATTTACAATAAGTTGGGAGACTAAAATGGCAATTCGAGTTGGTATCAATGGATTCGGTCGTATCGGACGCATGGTGTTCCGCGCTGCCGCAAAGGATTTTCCTGAAATAGAAGTCGTTGCGATCAACGACCTGCTGGAACCGGCATACCTCGCTTACATGCTCAAGCACGATTCGGTGCATGGACGTTTCAAGGGCGAGGTTGCTGTCGACGGCAACACACTGATCGTCAATGGCAAGAAGATTCGCCTGACCGCGATCAAGAACCCCGCCGAACTGAAGTGGGACGAGGCCAAGGTCGATATCGTGATCGAGTGCACCGGCTTCTTCCTGACCAAGGAAACCTGCCAGGCTCACCTCGATGCGGGTGCGAAGAAGGTCATCCAGTCCGCCCCGAGCAAGGACGATACGCCGATGTTCGTGTATGGCGTGAACCACGGCAAATACGCCGGCGAGCAAATCGTTTCGGCTGCATCCTGCACCACCAATGCGCTGGCGCCGGTCGCGAAAGTGCTGAACGACACGTTCGGCATCAAACGCGGACTGATGACTACCGTGCATGCGGCGACTGCAACGCAGAAAACCGTCGACGGCCCGTCGAGCAAAGATTGGCGCGGCGGCCGCGGCATCCTGGAAAACATCATCCCGTCTTCCACCGGTGCTGCCAAAGCGGTTGGCGTGGTGATCCCGGAGCTGAACAAGAAGCTGACCGGCATGGCTTTCCGCGTGCCGACCTCCGACGTGTCGGTGGTTGACCTGACCTGCGAATTGAACAAGGCGGCCAGTTACGACGAAATCTGCAGCGCGATGAAATCGGCATCGGAAAGCGGCCCGCTGAAAGGCGTGCTCGGCTATACCACCGAAAGCGTCGTTTCTACCGATTTCCGCGGCGAAACCTGCCCGTCGGTGTTCGATGCCGGCGCGGGCATCGCGCTGGATCCGACCTTCGTCAAGATCGTTGCGTGGTACGACAATGAATATGGTTATACCTGCAACCTGATGCGCATGGTGACCCATATCGCCAAGTAGCAAGTCACAAGGGACAGGGTGCGGGATAGAAGTGATTTTCTGCATCCTGCGACTTGATCTCTTGTCTCTTTCAGCGCTTGAGTCGTAAGGCTTGGTCTCGAACCAAGCCTTACCGCTTACATATATTCTGGAGATGGAAATGTCAGTAAACAAAATGATCGACATGGAATTGAGGGGGAAACGGGTTTTGATCCGCTCGGACCTCAATGTCCCGGTAAAGGACGGCAAGGTAACGTCCGACGCGCGTATCACTGCATCGATGGCGACCATCAACTTTGCGCTGGAGGCCGGCGCGCGCGTCATGGTCACATCGCATCTGGGCCGCCCCGAAGAAGGCGTTTACTCGGAAGATAATTCGCTGAAGCCGGTGGCCAATGTGATTGCCAACAAACTGGGCAAACCGGTGCGCCTGATCAGGGATTGGGTGAACGGCGGCTTCGACGTTGCCGAGGGCGAGCTGGTGTTGCTGGAAAACTGCCGCTTCAACCCGGGCGAAAAGAAGAACCTCGAGGAAACCGCGAAAAAATATGCCGCGCTGTGTGACGTATTCATCATGGACGCGTTCGGTACCGCCCACCGGGCAGAGGCATCTACCCATGGCGTAGCGAAATACGCGCCGGCAGCTGCAGCAGGCATTCTGCTTACCGAGGAACTGGAAGCCCTGACCAAGGCACTGCTCAACCCGGCTCATCCGATGGTGGCCATCGTCGGCGGTTCCAAGGTTTCCACCAAACTCACCGTGTTGGAAAGCCTGTCTGAAAAAGTCGACCAGCTGGTAGTCGGCGGCGGTATCGCCAATACCTTCCTCAAGGCGACCGGCCATCCGGTCGGCAAGTCGCTGTGCGAAACCGACCTCGTGCCCACAGCCCAGGCGTTGCTGGAGAAAATGACCGCGCGCGGCGCAAGCATACCGATCGCAACCGATGTGGTGGTGGGCAAGGAGCCGCCGTTTGTCGCGGGCAACGAAAACACGCCGGCGACCCTGAAATCCGCAAATGACGTGGCGGATGACGAAATGATTTTCGATATTGGCCCACAGTCGGCACAGGAAATTGCCGACATCATCATGAAGGCAGGCACCGTGGTCTGGAACGGCCCGGTCGGCGTGTTCGAGTTCGACCAGTTCGGTGAAGGCACCAAAAAAATCGCAATGGCGATCGCCGAAACTTCGGCGTTTACGCTGGCCGGTGGTGGCGATACCATCGCCGCAATCCAGAAGTACGACATTTTTGACAAGGTGTCTTACATATCCACCGCTGGCGGGGCATTTCTGGAGTTTCTCGAAGGCAAGAAATTGCCTGCTGTCGAAATTCTTGAACAACGCGCCGGTCAATAAAACAATATTAGGAAAACATGCTGCGCAGAACCAAGATTGTTGCAACGTTGGGACCGGCTTCCAACGATCAGAAAGTGCTGGAAAAAATGATACGGGCAGGGGTAGATCTGGTGCGTATGAATTTTTCGCATGGTACCGCCCAGGACCATATGAAACGTGCTGAAACCGTGCGCGCTGCCGCCAAGGAATGCGGGCGCACAGTTGGCATTTTGGCCGACCTGCAGGGTCCGAAAATCCGCGTGCGGAAATTCGAGAATGACAAGATCACCCTGAACAAGGGCGATACATTCATCCTCGATGCATCGCTGGAAGGCCTGGGAAGCAAGGAACGCGTCGGCCTCGATTACAAGGAACTGCCCAACGACGTCAGCACCGGCACGGTACTGCTGCTGAATGACGGCATGCTGGAGTTCCACGTCACTAAAGTAAAAGGCGAGGAAATCATTTGCAGGGTGGTGCGCGGCGGTGTTTTGTCCAACAACAAGGGCATCAATCGAAAAGGCGGCGGTTTGACCGCACCGGCACTGACCGAAAAAGACATGGAAGACATCAAGACAGCCGCGTTGATCAAGGCGGATTATCTTGCGGTGTCGTTTCCGCGCAGCGGCGATGACATGCGCAAGGCGCGCGAACTGATGCTGGCAGCGGGAGGCAAGGCCATGTTGATGGCGAAGATCGAGCGCGCCGAAGCGATTCCGGCGCTGCCCGACATCATTGACGCGTCAGACGCGATCATGGTGGCGCGCGGCGATCTGAGCGTCGAAGTCGGCGATGCGGCGGTCCCTGGTTTGCAAAAGCGCATGATCAAGATGGCACGCCATAAAAACCGCCTGGTGATCACTGCAACGCAAATGATGGAATCGATGATCAACAACCCGATACCGACCCGCGCCGAGGTATCGGACGTGGCGAACGCGGTGCTGGACGGCACCGATGCGGTGATGCTGTCGGCTGAAACCGCGGTTGGCGACTACCCGGTCGAGACCATAGAAGCAATGGCGCGGATATGCCTGAAAGCCGAGCGCGAGGTTGAAGACAGCGTATTCGACCGCCGCACCGGAGCCCAGCGATACACGCGCGTCGACCAGTCGATTGCGATGTCTGCGCTGTTCGCCGCATCGCATTTCAAGGTAAAGGCGATCGTGGCCATGACGCAATCCGGTTCGACGCCGCTGTGGATGTCGCGGATGAACGCCGGTGTTCCGATATTCGCGCTGACTCCGGTCGAAGAAACGCTGAGCAAGGTGACCCTGTTCAGCGGCGTGCATCCCATTGCCTTTCATTCCAGTGCCAAGGACCAGTCCCATGAACTGCACAATGCTGAACAGACGCTGTTCGAGCTGGGGCTGGTGCAGGAAGGCGACATGGTCGTGATGACGCTGGGCGAAGCAGTCGGCAAATCGGGACACACCAATACCATGAAAATTGTCAAAATCGGCGAACTTAACCAAGTAGAACACTAGGATATTCGTCAATTTCAAATTAAACTGTCAAACGCGAATTTGAATTTTTTATCAGGAGGAAGAAATGGCTTTAGTATCGATGCGTCAACTACTGGATCATGCTGCGGAAAACGGCTACGGCCTGCCGGCATTCAACGTGAACAACCTGGAACAGGTCAAGGCCATCATGGAGGCGGCCGATGAAACCAACAGCCCGGTGATCATGCAGGGATCGGCCGGCGCACGCAAATATGCCGGCGAAGCTTTTTTGCGCCACCTGATTGCCGCGGCAATCGAAACCTACCCGCACATCCCGGTCGTGATGCACCAGGATCACGGCGCATCCCCGGCGGTTTGCATCAACGCGATCCGCAGCGGCTTCTCAAGCGTGATGATGGACGGCTCGCTGAAGGAAGATGCGAAGACGCCTTCGTCGTTCGAATATAACGTCGACGTGACACGCCGCGTGGTGGAGATGTCGCATGCGGTGGGCGTGTCGGTCGAAGGCGAACTGGGCTGCCTGGGTTCGCTTGAAACAGGCATGGGCGAAAAGGAAGACGGACAGGGCGCTGAAGGCGTGCTGACCCACGACCAACTGTTGACCGACCCGGAAGAAGCCGCGCAGTTCGTGCGCCAGACCGGCGTGGACGCATTGGCCATCGCAATCGGCACTTCGCATGGCGCTTACAAGTTCACCCGTCCGCCTACCGGAGACATCCTGGCGATCGGCCGCGTCAAGGAGATCCATGCGCGCATTCCCAATACCCATCTGGTGATGCACGGTTCATCGTCGGTTCCGCAGGAATGGCTGAAAATCATCAACGAATTCGGCGGCGACATGGGCCAGACCTATGGCGTTCCGGTCGAGGAAATCGTCGAAGGCATCAAGCACGGCGTGCGCAAGGTAAACATCGATACCGATCTGCGTATGGCATCGACCGGTGCGGTGCGCCGTTACTTGGCGGAGAACAACAAGGACTTCGACCCGCGCAAGTTCCTGGCCGCATCGACCAAGGCAATGAAAGAAATCTGCAAGGCGCGTTACGAGGCGTTCGGGTCGGCCGGCCAGGCAGGCAAGATCAAGCCAATCTCGATGGATGCAATGGCAACCCGTTATGCCAAGGGTGAGCTGAAGGCAGTCGTAAAATAATCCGGCGGCATGCTGCAAATAAAAAAACGACCTTCGGGTCGTTTTTTTTGGCACTGTCTGGTCAGGTCCGGCTCTTCGGGCCGGAAGCCGGGCCACAGCAGGAATGGCATCGCAAACCTCGGGCTGGAGAGCTGGCAATCAAACAGCCCAGAAAGGGTTGCGCACAAAAAGAAACCCCCGGCTGCAATTGCCGGGGGAAACGCTGGCGGGGTTGCCAGAAAATGGGAACTGACCGGGACGCGGACTGATTACGGATTCAGTTCGCGCCACAGTACCCGTTGTCCGGTGAATCCGGACGCGGTGCCCTTGATCAGCACATTGGAGTTCACGGTCGGGGTCGGGTCATTCGAGGTAACCGCTTCAACGATCGGAGTGCCGTTGATATACAGCACGTTGATACCGACGATGGTGTTGGAATAACTCGACGAAACAATGCCGCTGGTATCGACCGAACTGCCGGTCTGATAGTTAAAGTAGTTCAGCCAGCCGTAACCTCCCGGTGCGCAGACAGTATTCGACGGAACAATGGTGGCTATCAGCAGCGTGCCCTGCACCAGCTTGCCATCGATGTTTACACGTTCCCCGCTGTCCGGGAAATCGACATACCAGCCCCGTCCGGTGGTGAAATCGACCGGGTTGTTGGAGGCGGTCCTGACGCCGTTTGCGGTGGTCAGGGTCTGCTGCACCAGCGTGTTGCTGTTTCGCGGGCTTCCGCCCGGATTGGTCAGCGTCGCGGTCGCATTGTCGTCCTTGATCGCATACTCCGACTGTACCTGGGTTGTGGAGAGGTCAGGCGTACCCAGATACTGTCCGGTGCCGATGAAAATGACACGGTAGCCGGAAATCTTGCCCAGCACCGGCGAGGTCGTGATCGGCTGCGGATTGCCCAATGGATCGTCAAGGACAGCAAAATCGAGCGCAGAACCGGTACCGATTGCTGCTGTAGACGGGTCATTGATGTCGAAGCGCCAGACATTGCCCAGCAGGTCTCCGCCGTATACATAGGTCGCGCGGTTGCTGGAAGGCGCATCGTTCCAGGCCGAGATCTTGGCCAGTCCGCTTGGCGTGGTGGTGTTGCCGGCACCGGTGGCGATCTTGCTGATGATCGCCCCGGTGCCGGCGTTCAGCACGTACAGGAAGCCCTGGCCGCTGCCGGGATTGATGTTGTTGTAACCGGAAGTCACCAGCACCACCCAGGTGCCGTCCGCTTTTGCAGT
>JAJDNO010000034.1 GCA_022340615.1 Gallionella sp.
TGGTGCGAAAGGAGAGACTCGAACTCTCACGCCTTGCGGCGCTGGAACCTAAATCCAGTGCGTCTACCAATTCCGCCACTTTCGCGCTGTTCGCTTCCAGCTTTGGACCGATTATATCATCAAGCGCCTATTTCACTAACCTGGCGCTTTTATTTCGACCACCGAGCGCCCGCGCAGCTTGCCTTGCAGCATCTCAGGGAATACCTGTGGCAGTTCTGCGAAAGGAACGTTATGCGCAATCAGGGACAACTTTCCCGGATGCAAATCTGTTGCCAGACGCTGCCAGATCAGACTGCGTAGCGGCATAGCGGTCGCGGCAGAATCGATGCCGATCAGGTGAACGCCGCGCAGGATGAAAGGCAGCACGTTGGTATTGAGCTCGATGCCGCCCGCATTGCCAAAGCTCGCGATCGTACCGTTCTGCTGCATGGTACGCGTCAGCCAGCCCAGCGTCTTCCCGCCCACCGAATCCAGTGCACCGGCCCACAGGGATTTTTCCAGCGGGCGCGTGCCCATGACAAGTTCCTGGCGCGACAGGATTTCCGCGGCGCCCAGAGATTTGAGGTACTCGTGCCCGGAATCTTTTCCGGTCAGCGCAACCACGTGATATCCCAGTTGTGCCAGCATCACGATGCCCAGGCTGGAAACGCCGCCGGTCGCGCCGGTCACGATCACCTTGCCATTCTCCGGTCGCAGTCCGTTCTGTTCCATGCGATGTATCGCCAGCGCCGCGGTGAACCCGGCCGTACCCAGCACCATCGCGTCGAACAGTGTCAGTCCCTGCGGAAGCGGCACCACCCAGTCGGCCGGGACGCGCACATAACCGGCATAGCCTCCGTCATGCGCAACACCCATGTCGTAACCGGTCACCAGCACTTGTTCGCCGGCCTTGAAGCGCGGATCGGACGAACTGGCCACCGTGCCCGACACGTCGATGCCGCCCACGCACGGAAAACGGCGTATCACCTTGCCCGCTCCGGTCGCGGCAAGCGCGTCCTTGTAATTCACGCTGGAATAGTGCGCCCGGATCACCACCTCGCCCGGATCGAGATCGTCCAGTGTCAGGTCGACGAAACGCCCGGCTGATTTGCCGTCCTGTTCGAAGATTCGGTATGCTGAAAATTTATCCATGGTCATCCGCCTCTCCTAAAGATCAAGCAGCACCCGGCCGGGAAATTCAAGCGCTTCCTTGATGGTGGCGAGGAACTGCACGGCTTCGCGCCCGTCGATGATGCGATGGTCATATGAAACGGCAAGATAGTTCATTGGCCGGATCACGATCTGGCCGTTTTCCACCACCGGTCTTTCCTTGGTTGCATGGATGCCGAGTATCGCGGCTTGCGGCGGATTGATGATCGGTGTCGACAGCATCGAGCCGAACACCCCACCATTGGAAACCGAAAAGGTGCCGCCGCTCAGTTCCTCCATCGTCAGCTTGCCGAGCTTGGCGCGCGCGCCGAAATCGGCGATCTGTTTTTCGATGTCGGAAAATGAAAGCTTGTCGGCGTCGCGGATGATGGGCACCACCAGACCGCGCTCGCTGCCGATAGCCATGCCTATATCGAAATATCCATGATAGATGATGTCGGTGCCGTCCACCGAGGCGTTGACGATCGGGAATTTTTGCAAAGCCAGCACTGCCGCCTTGACGAAGAACGATGAAAAACCAAGCTTGATGCCGTGCTTCTTCTCGAACGCATCCTTGTAGCGCGCGCGCAGGTCCATCACAGGCTGCATGTTGACTTCGTTGAATGTGGTCAGGATCGCGGCATTCTGCTGCGATTGCAGCAGGCGCTCGGCGATGCGCTGGCGGATGCGCGTCATCGCGACGCGCTGTTCGGGACGGTTGCCGGACGGCACGATCGCCGGAGCGGCCTGCGGTACATTACCCGGAGTTTCCTCCTGGGCAACCTGCTGTATCGCATTCAGGACGTCTTCCTTGGTGACGCGCCCGCTGCGTCCGCTGCCGTGCAGGGTGCCCGCATCGATTTCGTGTTCCCGCGCCAGCTTGCGCACCGATGGTGGCGCAGCGGCAGCGGCGGCCCGGGATGCTGCCGGTTTGGCAGCAGTCACTGCCGTGTCGATCTGCGCAATCAGCTCCTCGCTGCCCACTTTCTCGCCATCGCCCTTGATGATCTTGCTCAGCACGCCGCTCTTGGTGGCGGGCAATTCGAGCACCACCTTGTCCGTTTCCACGTCGATCAGGTTTTCACCCTCGGCGACCGCCTCGCCGACCTGCTTGTGCCAGTTCAGCAGTGTCGCTTCGGAAACGGATTCGGACAGCTGAGGTACTTTGACGTCAATGATGGCCATAGTGTAAAGCTCCAGGATTAGGTTTGTTGTCGAGGTCGTCGCGGAATGCCGCTTCGATCACCGCCTTCTGTTGTTCCTGATGCACCGCCAGATAGCCGGCGGCAGGCGCGGCAGACGATGGCCGCAGCGCGTAGTCTAGGTGCATGCCCTTGCGCATGTGGCGCAGCAGATAATGCTGGATGCGATGCCATGCGCCCTGGTTGCCAGGCGCTTCCTGGCACCAGACCAGTTCGGTTGCGTTCGGATAGGCGGCAATCTGCGCCGCAAAGTCATCATGCGGGAACGGGTAAAGCTGCTCGATGCGGACGATCGCCATATCCGCGATACTCCTGGTCCGGCGTGCGGCAAGCAATTCGTAATACACCTTGCCGCTGCACGCGATGATGCGGCGCACACCGGTTGCATCCAGCGCATCGACTTCGGCGATCACCGGCTGGAATTTTCCGTGAGTCAGCTCTTCAATCGGCGAAGCCGCCTCCTTGCTGCGCAGCAGGCTCTTGGGCGTAAACACGATCAGCGGCTTGCGCATCGGGCGCAGCATCTGGCGGCGCAACAGGTGGAACATCTGCGCCGGGGTGGAAGGAACGCAGACCTGGATGTTGTAGTCGGCGCACAGCTGCAAATAGCGCTCAATGCGCCCCGAGGAATGTTCCGCGCCCTGCCCTTCATAGCCATGCGGCAACAGCATCACCAGACCGCACTTCCTGCCCCACTTCACTTCGCCTGACGCGATGAACTGGTCGATCACCACCTGCGCACCATTCGCAAAATCGCCGAACTGCGCTTCCCACAGCACGAGTGAAGAAGGTTCTGCTGTGGCATAACCATATTCAAATCCGAGCACCCCCTCTTCGGACAGCAGCGAGTCAATCACCACAAAATCGGCCTGGTCCGGCGTGAGATGCTGCAGGGGGGTAAGTACTCCATCGCCGAGTACCACATGCTTCTGGTCGTGCCATGCCGCATGACGGTGGAAGAATGTGCCGCGCCCGCTGTCCTGTCCGCTCAGTCGCACCGGATAGCCTTCGGTGAGCAGCGTCGCGTACGCCAGATTTTCCGCCATGCCCCAGTCCAGGGACATTTCCCCGTTCGCCATCGCGGCACGATCATCGACGATCTTCTGCACGCGGGATTGCAGTATGAAGCCTTCCGGAACCGTGGTCAGCACTTTCGCAAGTTCGCGCAAGCGCTGCAGCGGCACCGCGGTATTCACCGGCATATCCCAGCGCACGTCGTTGCTGAACAATGACCAGTCCACCCCATGCCTGGATTTGCTGCCTTCCAGAGCGGGTTGAATCGAATTGCGCCCTTCATCCATCGCCTTTCGGTAGGTCGCAACCATCTCATCCGCTTCGCCGACCTGGATGACGCCCTGTTCCTGCAGACGCTGCGCATACAGCGCGCGCGTGCCGGGATGCTTGCGAATGAAGCTGTACATGAATGGTTGCGTGACCAATGGTTCGTCCTGCTCGTTGTGTCCCAGCTTTCGGAAACAGACCAGATCGATCACCACGTCCTTTTTGAATTGCATCCGGAAATCCAGCGCAATCTCGGTGATCAGCAATACCGCATCCGGGTCGTCGGCATTCACATGGAAAATCGGCGCGTCGATCATTTTCGCCACATCGCTGCAGTAGGTGCTGGAGCGGACGTCGCGCGGGTCGGACGCGGTAAAGCCAATCTGGTTGTTGACGATGATATGCAACGTACCGCCGGTGCCGTAGCCGCGCGTCTGCGACATTGCCAGCGTTTCCATCACCACGCCCTGTCCCGCAAAGGCAGCGTCGCCGTGGATGAGTATGGACATCACTTTTGAACCATCGTGATCCTTGCGCCTGTGCTGGCGCGCGCGCACCGAACCTTCCACCACCGGATCGACGATCTCCAGGTGGGAGGGGTTGAACGCCACTACAACATGCAGTTCGCCGCCCGGCGTCGCGACGTCCGCGGAAAAACCCTGATGATATTTGACGTCGCCGGAAGGCAGGTGTTCGGCATGAATGCCCTCGAATTCCGCAAACAGCATGCCGGGCTGCTTGCCCAGGATATTCACCAGCACGTTCAGGCGCCCGCGGTGTGCCATGCCGATCACCGCCTCCTGCACGCCTTGCGCGCCGGCACGCTGCAACAAATGGTCGAGCGTCGAAATCAGCGTTTCACCGCCCTCGAGGGAGAAGCGCTTCTGTCCGACGAACTTGGTATGCAGGTAACGTTCCAGCGTTTCTGCCGCGGTGATGCGCTCAAGGATGCGGCGCCGCATTGCATGATCATAGCCGGGATCGCCGCGCGCGCTCTCCAGGCGGTTCTGTATCCAGCGTTTCACCGCAACATCGCTGATATACATGTATTCCGCGCCGATACTGCCGCAGTAGGTCTGTCGCAGCAACTTGAGGATTTCACGCAAGGTCATGCGCGCGCCGCCCACCAGCGATCCGGTGTCGAAGGTGGCATCCATGTCGGACTCGACCAGACCGTAGTGCGCCGGATCCAGCTCGGAGACCAGCGGTTTGGCGAAACGTTTCAGCGGATCGAGATCCGCGACGCGCAGGCCGAGGAAACGATGCGCATTGATCAACTGCAGAACGTAGACCTGTTTGCGCTCCAACTCGGCATCCGATGCGCCCACATTACTGATGGCCAGTAGCGGCAAGGACGAAAAAGCATGGCGGATGCGGCTGTGCAGTTCTTCATGCGCCCCGCTGGCCAGCGGCGGCAGTGCATCAAAATAACCACGCCACTCTTCCGGCACGCTTTTCGGGTCGACCAGATAATTCTCGTACAGTTCCTCGACAAAGGGCGCATTCGCTCCAAACAGCAGCGAACTGTTCTGCATCCATTGCATGAAATTGACTGGTTTGTTCAACGCTTCTCCACAGGAACGTAATCGCGCTTGGCGGAACCCCGGTAGAGCTGGCGCGGGCGGCCTATCTTCTGTTCAGCATCCCCGACCATCTCGTTCCATTGCGACACCCAGCCTATGGTGCGCGCCAGCGCAAAGATCACCGTAAACATATTTTTAGGGATACCCAGTGCGCGCAGCACGATGCCGGAATAAAAATCGACATTCGGATACAGCTTGCGTTCGATGAAATACGGATCGTTCAATGCGACGCGCTCAAGCTCCATCGCCAGTTCGAACAGTTTGTCGTTTTCCAGCTTGAGTTCCTTGAGCACCTCATAGCAGGTCTGGCGCATCACGCTGGCGCGCGGGTCCATGTTCTTGTAGACCCGGTGGCCGAAGCCCATCAGGCGGTATTTCTTGTCCTTCACGCCCTGCACATATTCCTTCACGCGCGAGATATCACCGATCTCTTCCAGCATGTTCAGCGCGGCTTCGTTCGCCCCGCCGTGTGCCGGGCCCCACAGCGCGGCGATGCCTGAAGCCACGCAGGCAAAAGGATTGGCGCCACTGGAACCGGCCAGACGCACCGTTGCGGTGGAAGCATTCTGCTCATGGTCCGCGTGCAGTATGAAGATGCGTTCAAGCGCACGCACCAGAACCGGATTCTGAACATAGTCCTCCGAAGGAACGCCGAACATCATGTACATGAAGTTTTCCACGTAACTGTAACGATTCTTCGGATACATGAAAGGTTCCCCGGTGTTGTACTTGTAGGCCATCGCGGCGATGGTCGGAACCTTGGCGATCATGCGCATTGCAGATATTTCGCGATGCTCCGGGTTATTGATGTCCAGGGAATCGTGGTAGAACGCCGACAGCGCCCCGACCACACCGACCATCACCGCCATCGGGTGGGCATCGCGGCGGAACCCGTTGTAGAAGCGGGTCAACTGGTCGTGCACCATGGTGTGTTTGGTGACCTTTTGCATGAAAGCCGCTTTCTGTTCGGCGTTCGGCAACTCCCCGAACTTCAGCAGATAGCAGACCTCGAGGAAATCCGATTTCTCGGCAAGCTGTTCGATCGGATAGCCGCGGTAATACAGCAAGCCGGCATCGCCGTCGATGAAGGTAATGGACGAAGTGCAGCTGGCCGTGGCCGTGAATGACGGATCGTATGTGAATACACCCAGCTTGCCGATGCCGCGCACGTCCACCACATCCGGCCCCAGCACGCCGGACAGTATGGGCAATTCGATACTGCGCCCGTCGTCCAGGGTCAGTGTTGCGATACGTTGCTTGTTCTCCATCGATATTCCTCCAGTATTAGCTTCAGCATGACCTGATCAATTCCAGCAACGCCTGATGGTTTTCCTGCGTTGCTTCTTTCCCGCCTGCAATCATATCCCATAGCGGATTGTCGGGCGTATCCAGCAGATCCTCGAACGCCTGCTGTCCGTTCTCGTCGAGCTCTGCATAATGCCTGTCGATGAAGCGGCCCAGCACGATGTCCAGTTCCAGCATTCCGCGCCTGCAACGCCAGCGTATCCGTTCGAGATTTTTCATACCATGCGCTTGACCATCATGTCCTTGATTTTCCCGATTGCCTCGGTCGGGTTCAGTTCCTTGGGGCACACATCCACACAATTCATGATGGTATGGCAGCGGAACAGGCGATATGGATCTTCCAGGTCGTCGAGGCGCTCGCTGGTGGCCTGATCGCGGGTATCGGCAACAAAACGGTAAGCCTGCAGCAATCCGGCCGGGCCGACGAACTTGTCCGGATTCCACCAGAATGACGGGCATGACGTCGTGCAGCATCCGCACAGAATGCACTCATACAGCCCGTTCAGATGCGCGCGCTGCTCCGGCGATTGCAGCCGCTCGGTTTCCGGCGGCGGCTCGTTGTTGATCAGGTAGGGCTTGACCGAATGGTATTGCTTGAAGAACTGCGTCATGTCCACGATCAGGTCGCGGATCACCGGCAGTCCCGGCAGCGGCCGCAGTTCGACCGGCTCCTTGAGCGTATGCAACGGCGTGATGCAGGCCAGCCCGTTGCGCCCGTTGATGTTCATCGCATCCGATCCGCACACCCCCTCGCGGCAGGACTTGCGCAGCGACAGGCTGTCATCCTGCTGTTTGATCATCAGCAGCGCGTCGAGCAGCATTTTCCCCTGGGTGCTGTCATCGTGCCTGATTTCCAGTTCATAGTCCTGCATATACGGCGCAGTGTCCGTGTCAGGGTTGTAGCGGTAGATACGAAACTTCATTGCCTGCTCCTACATATAACCGGCCGCCTTGCCGCCGATCCGGTTTGCCAACGGCCGAAACCGGATATGGATAACTGTAATGCCCTCCAGTCGGAAGACCGGTTGTATATCAATAAACCCGCGCCTTGAGCGGAAACGATTCGACCGACAACGGTTTCAGCCGCACCGGCTTGTAATCCAGCCGCCGTCCCTCGCGAAAATACAGGCTGTGCTTGAGCCAGCTCACGTCATCGCGCTGCTGGAAATCATCGCGCGCATGGGCGCCTCGACTTTCCTGTCGCGCATGTGCCGCGATCATTGTTGCCTGTGCGACCTCGATCAGATTGTCCAGCTCCAGCGCCTCGATGCGCGCGGTGTTGAACACCCTGCTCTTGTCCTGTATTTCGGTATTCCCGACCCGTTCGGCGACCTGTTTGATCTGCTCCACGCCCTCCGCCAGCAAATCCGGGAAGCGGAACACCCCGCAATGTTTCTGCATTGTCCTGCGCATTGCCTCGCCGACATCCGGCACGCGCTCGCCGTTCTTCTGGTTTTCCAGGCGCGCCAGGCGCGCCAGCGGCCGGTCGGCGGCATCAGCCGGCAACGGCTTGGGATGCGGGTTGTTGTTCAGATCCTCGATGATCTGCCTGCCGGCCTCGCGTCCGAACACCATCAGGTCGAGCAGAGAATTGCAGCCCAGGCGGTTTGCGCCATGCACCGACACGCAGGCGCATTCGCCGGCTGCATAGAGGCCGTGCACGGCCTCGTCGGGACCTGTCTTGTAGGGCGCCACGACCTGGCCGTGAAAATTGGTCGGAATCCCGCCCATCATGTAGTGCGCGGTGGGCACGACCGGTATCGGCGCCCGTGCCGGATCGACGTGCGCAAATTTCAGCGATATCTCGCGGATGCCGGGCAGGCGCTGCCGGATCACGTCATCGCCGAGATGGTCCAGCTTCAGCATCACGTGATCGCCATGCTTTCCGCATCCTCGTCCTTCGTTGATCTCGATCGTCATCGCGCGCGCGACCACGTCGCGGCTGGCCAGATCCTTCGCGTTGGGCGCGTACTTTTCCATGAAGCGCTCGCCGTTCTTGTTGACCAGATAACCGCCCTCGCCGCGCACCCCTTCGGTGATCAGAACGCCAGCGCCATAAACCCCGGTCGGATGAAACTGGAAGAACTCCATGTCCTCCAGCGGAATCCCGGCGCGCGCTACCATGCCCAGCCCGTCGCCGGTGTTGATGTACGCGTTGGTGCTCGATTGGAAAATGCGGCCCGCGCCGCCTGTCGCGAGCAGCGTCGCGCGCGCCTGGAAGATCATCGTCTCGCCGGTTTCGATTTCCAGCGCGGTCACGCCAAGCACGTCGCCGTCCTCGTCGCGTATCAGGTCCAGCGCCATCCATTCGATGAAGAAATGCGTGTTGGCTTTCACGTTCTGCTGGTAAAGCGTATGCAGCATCGCATGCCCGGTACGGTCGGCCGCCGCGCAGGCGCGGTCGACCGGTGTCTTGCCGTATTCCTGCATGTGGCCGCCGAACGGTCGCTGGTAGATCTTGCCAGCGTCGGTGCGGTCGAACGGCATGCCGAAATGTTCCAGCTCATAGACCACTTCCGGCGCGGCGCGGCACATGAACTCGATCGCATCCTGGTCGCCAAGATAATCCGAGCCCTTGACCGTGTCATACATGTGCCAGTGCCAGTTGTCTTCCTTGATATTGCCGAGCGAGGCGGCGATGCCGCCCTGCGCCGCGACGGTATGGGAACGGGTCGGAAACACCTTGGACAGCACCGCGACCTTCAGCCCGGCATGCGCCAGCTGCAAAGCCGCGCGCATACCGGAACCGCCCGCGCCGACCACCACCACATCGAAAGTACGTTTAGCGACTGCCATTGTTAATCGAACCTTCTGAAATTTGTTTTTCGGGATGAAGCGCAAGGAGCCGCGCAGCGAATGACGAAGACATATCGAGCCTGATAGGCGAGGAATGAGCGAGCACGCGACACCGCGATTCGCCCGATAAACAGATTTTCATTACATTCCCCACAGAATTTCAACCGACCATATTGAATAAATTATCAAGGCGAGGATCACCAGCACATGAATCACCAATCTGATGGCGGCGGAATTGACGTAATCCATCACGATGTCGCGCACGCCGACCCAGGCGTGGTAAAACAGGGCGAGCAGGAACAGCAGCGTGAAGGTGCGCACCACCAGGCTGGAGAACAACGCAGTCCAGACGTCATAACCCAGAACGGGCTGCATCAGCAGGTAGCCTGTCATTGCGAATATGTACAGCACCATCAGCACCGCCGTGATGCGCTGAATCAGCCAGTCGCGCAGCCCGTAGTGCGCCCCGACGACGACACGGCTCACCATAATTTCATTCCCAGGAAAATTGTAAGTGCCAGACTCGCCGCGACCACCAGCCTGCTGCTGTTGCGCGCCCTGGCAAGGTCTCGTACCAGATGGAAATCAATCGCGAGATAACGCAGTCCGGCACAAAGGTGATGCAGGAATGCCCACAGCAAACCGAGCAGCAGCAATTTTGCCAGCGGGTACGAAAGCACGGACATCAACTCGGTATAGGTTTCTATCGAGGTAAGGCTGTACTGCAGGATCAGCAGCAGCGCCGGCAATGCAAGGAACAGCAACAACCCGCTGACGCGATGGAGTATGGATACGATACCGGGGAGCGGCAATTTGATCTTGTGCAGCGCGAGGTGTTTGGGACGTTTTTTATTCATTGCTGATCTCGAACATGCCTGGAATCCAATAACCCACATGCTACACCTTTGCGTGGCGGGAGAAAATCAATATAGCCAGCGCACCGCTATTTTAACAGTTGGCGGGAAATGCAATTACGCGTTCTATACATCGACATGGCCGATTGTCATGCTGGCCGCCCTTCAAACGCGCGATTAACCCGATCCACAGCAAGAAAAGACCATGCACAAGCCGGTATTCGAGATCGGGGCAGTCGGGAACTGATCCGGAATCAGCGTAAAAAAGAAAAATAAAGCAGGCTGCCTATTTTCACCCGCCAGGCAGGTTTTCGCATATTGAAAACCTGCCCTGCCAACAATCACCAGCCCGATTCTCGTTCCGGTGTCGCGGTGATTTTGTGCACACTTAGGTCGGTTCCGTTGAATTCTTGCTCGGGGCTCAGGCGTATGCCGACCAGATTCTTCAGTACGCCATAGACAAGCAGGCCGCCGGCAAACGCGATCGAGATACCTAGCGCCGTGCCGCACAGTTGCGACATGAAACTGATTTTGATTGTGGCCCCGTTTATCGTGGCGCCGTTTAATCCGCCCAGTGCTTTCATTCCGAATATTCCGACCGCGATTCCGCCCCAGGCGCCGCACAAACCATGCAGCGGCCAGACACCGAGCACATCGTCGATCTTCCAGCGGTTCTGCGTCAGCGTAAACATCGACACGAACAGCGCACCCGCCACGCCGCCGATAATCAATGCGCCGACCGGGTGCACCACATCGGAACCCGCGCAGATCGCGACCAGTCCCGCCAGCGGCCCGTTATGCACGAAACCGGGGTCGTTCCTGCCCATCCACAGCGCGGTCAATGTGCCGCCCACCATCGCCATCAGCGAATTCACCGCAACCAGCCCGCTGATGTGATTGATGGTCTGCGCAGACATCACATTGAAACCGAACCAGCCCACCGTCAGGATCCATGCACCCAGTGCCAGGAACGGAATGCTCGAGGGAGGGTGTGCCGAAATGCGCCCTTCACTGGTATAGCGGCCGCGCCGCGCGCCGAGCAGCAGCACTGCCGCCAGCCCGATCCAGCCGCCCACCGCATGCACTACCACCGATCCGGCAAAATCATGGAACTCCGCGCCGAACGTCGCAGCAAGCCAGGCCTGGATTCCGTAATGATGATTCCATGCAATACCCTCGAAGAACGGGTAGACGAAGCCGACCAACATGAAGGTCGCCGCCATCTGCGGGTGGAACTTGGCGCGCTCCGCGATACCGCCTGAAACGATGGCCGGAATCGCGGCGGCGAAGGTCAGCAGGAAGAAAAACTTTACCAGTGCGTAGCCGTTCATTTTCGCCAGCTGATCCGCCCCGGCCAGAAAATTCGTCCCGTAGGCAATCACGTAACCGATGAAAAAATACGCCAGCGTGGACATCGCGAAATCGGTCAATATCTTGACCAGCGCGTTTACCTGGTTTTTCTTGCGCACCGTACCCAGTTCCAGGAATGCGAAACCGGCGTGCATCGCCAATACCATGATGGCGCCCAGCAAAATGAACAGCGTGTCATTATTGACCCTCAGATCTTCCACTTTTCTCCCCTTTGCGCGTACCGTGTGCGGTACGGATTTATTATTTATTTGATTCCTGTGCTCCCGAAGGAGCTTTCAATCTTGCCAGCTGTTCAGATATTTTTCCAGCCAGAACAGGCCGACAATCGTCTTGCTGTCGTTGATCTTGCCCTGCCGTATCCACTTGATCGCCTCCTGCAATGACAATTCAAATACTTCAAGAAACTCGCCGTCATCGAGTTGGCGCCCCCGGTGAACCAGACCGCGCGCCAGAAAATATTCCATCCGCTCGTCGGCATAGCCGATGCACGGCCATGCGGTGGTGAGATGTATCCATTCGCTCGCGACGTAGCCGGTTTCTTCCAGAAGTTCGCGCTGGGCACACTTCAGGATATCTTCGTCATGATCGATCTTGCCGGCGGGCAGCTCGATAAACTCGCGCTGCAGCGGATAGCGGAATTGCCGCTCCATCACCAGGCTGCCGTTGTCCAGCAAAGCCAGCACCGCCACCGCGCCCGGATGGGTGATGTATTCACGGCTGCTGACTGCGCCGTCCGGCAGGCGCACCCTGTCCTTGAGCACCCGGATGAAATCACCGTCATACTTCAATTCGGAATCAAGTTGCGTTTCTTTCAGTTCCATTGCAATTCTCTCGTCAAACGGGCGCCCGTGCAGCAACCCTGATTCATTCGCCTGCTTTGGTTTCTGGCAGCAATCAGCTTTTTTTCACCACTTGCATCGCGGTGGCTACCATTCCGGCGATGTCTGCTGCATTGCCGGGAAGGATCATGGTATTGCCCTGTTTGGCAATGTTGCCAAAGGCGTCGACAAAACGTTCAGCCACCTTGAGATTGACTGCGATCAGGCCGCCTTCGTTCTGGATCGCATTGGCGACCAGCTTGATCGACTCAGCGGTCGCGTTGGCCACCAGCAGCAGCGCTTCGGCCTCCCCATGGGCGTTGTTGATGGCCGATTGCTTTGAGCCCTCTGACTCGCGAATCGACGCGGTCATTTTTCCTTCCGCAATATTGATCTCTTCCTGCTTCTTGCCTTCCGACTGCGCGATCAGAGCGCGCTTTTCGCGCTCGGCGGTGATCTGCTTCTGCATCGATGCAAGCACCTGCTGCGGCGGGGTGATGTCCTTGATCTCGTAGCGCAGCACCTTCACTCCCCAGTTCGGGCTGGCCTCGTCCAGTGCAAACACCACGGTTCTGTTGATCGCTTCGCGGTCTTCCAGCAGCTTGTCCAGGTCACGCTTGCCGCATTCCGAGCGCAGCGCGGTTTGCGCGAGCATCGTGATCGCAGCGAGGTAGTTGGAGGTACCGTAGCTCGCGCGTGCCGCATCGGTCACCTGGTAATACAGCACGCCGTCGACCTGCACCTGCGTGTTGTCGCGGGTTATGCAGACCTGCGGTTCGATATCTATCGGGAATTCGGTAAGACGGTGGCGATAGGCGACTCGGTCCATGAACGGGATAACGACACTCAGGCCGGGCTCCAGTGTCCTGTTGTATTTGCCGAACCGCTCGATCACCCATGCGTTCTGTTGCGGCACTATCTTGATCGTTCGGAAAGCCAGCAAAACCGCGAAAACGACCAGTACGACAACAAATATATTCATGCTCTGCTCCTGCTTGATGACTGCTTGTTTAAGGTTCAAATCTACTCGATGATCAAACGGCTGCCCGCGATTTCCTTGATCTTCCAGCTTTGCCGTGCCATATCCGCTGACGCTGTACCGGCCAATTCGGCATCCCATTCCGCGCCGCGATAACTGACCCGTGCGTGACGTTCGTCCGACCAGCGTACTGCTTGCACAGTCTGCCCGATGTCATAGGCGAGATTGGCCTGTTCCAGTCCCGGTCCCCGGGCCTGCTTCAAGCGATATATTCCTGCCACGCTCAAGGTGCAGAGCAACGCCGCGATGGCGGCTTGACCGCTCCATGCCATACCCAGATAAGCCGACAATCCGGCAGCAGCCAGGCCAAACGCCACCGCAATCAGGTAAAACGTGCCGCTGTTAATTTCGGCGATCACCAGCACCACCGCCGCCAGCCACCAGATCCAATATACTTCCATTGTTGCGCCTCGCTATGTCAGGAACGTCCATTTTGCCACGTTTGGCGCGGGCATTCGTCGAGCCAACCAGAACGACCGCACAGATGCGCGCAGATTGCCGGCCTACGCTGCATCGGAGCGGCGCAGATGCAATCGGACCAGGCAGCGGTCTATCCACTGCGCGGTCAGCTTTTCCTGCACCGAATTCTGCCGCAGCCTGGCTTTCAGTCCGGGGAAATCGACTCGGTCCAGCGGCTGGTCCTGGTTGAAGCAGGAAAACACATGGCTGGTCTTGCCGGTATCCGGATCGATATGGGTTTGCAGACATTGCGCGCAGATCTCCTTCATCATGCACTGCATCGGTGAGTTGATCGATCCGATCGCGAAATGATGGGGCTTCAGGTAAGGCTGCAGCACCGCATGGCGCGCGGCGGCCACCGCCGCCATCATGCCGTCCGACCCGATCGCGATGATGCGGTCGGCATCGGCACACGGAATCTGCTGGTCCCCGAGCGCGCCGCTTGCGTAGGCCGTCATCGCATCGACAATATTTCCGGCAAAACTGCGATCCTGGGGGCGTGAAGGCGCAAAACCGGGCTTCTCGTCGCAGCACCAGACCACCACATCGGCGGCATTCTCGATCTCGGCAACCTTGTAACGGTCAATGGCTTTTTTGTATCCGGCGAAATAAAGCACCCTGGAGCCGGCCGCGCGCAATGCCTGGCCGATCGAAAACAACACCGCATTCCCCAGTCCGCCACCCACCAGCAGCACCGTTTCATCCACCGGTATCTCGGTGGGCGTGCCGGTCGGCCCCATCAGCACCACCGGTTCGCCGGGCTTGAGCATCGCGCACAGGTCGGCCGAGCCGCCCATCTCCAGCACGATGGTCGAAATCAACCCGCGCTGCGGATCGACCCAGGCACCGGTCAAGGCGAGCCCTTCCATCGCGAGGCGGGTCGAGTCGATCTCCAGCGCATTGGCCTCGTAATTCTGCAGGCGGTAAAACTGTCCCGGCCTGAAATTTCGCGCAGCCAGCGGCGCGTGGATCACGACTTCGACGATATTCGGCGTCAGTCGAATGACTTCGTGGACCGTCGCTCGCAACTGATGATTGATCTGCGCAAGAAATTCCGCATCCGATGACTCTGATGCAGGTTGCACCCGCTGCAGCACTGCACTGACCAGCGGATAGCCCTGTTTGGCGCCGCCCATTGCCTTGACCACATTGCCGAAATAGGACGGATGCAGATCACCGAAAAAGCTGATGAATCGGCCATCGGGTTGTTTCGCTAACAGCACCTGCGCCATCTTCGGCTTGGACGTCGCCGGCTCGGGACGCACCGGCGATCCATCCGCGTCGCATGCCTGGAAATAGCGCCCGTCCAGTTTGAAATGATCCGGGTCTTCGCGCGCCAGCACGGTGTTCGGCTGGGTACCGGCGGCAACCAACACGGTGCGCGCGGCGATTTCAATCTCTGAACCCGCGCTCCAGTTTCCCTCCTCATCGCGCTGCTGCAACGACAACCCGATGGCGCGTACCGCGCCGAACTCGTCGACCTCGATGCGCGTCGGGCTCAGTCCCTCGGCGAAACTGATTCCTTCCTCCAGCGCCTTTTCGACTTCCTCATGGTTCAGCGTGTAGGAGGGACTGTCGATCAGACGCTTGCGGTAGGCGATCGTGACGCCGCCCCAGCTTTGCAGCAATTCGACGATGCGGGGCTCACGTCCTTCTGCGGCGGCTTTGCTGCGCTCCGAATCGATCGCCAGCGCATGGCCGAGAAACTCATCGGCGATCTGGCACTCTTCGGCCATCCAGCGCCGGCGCACCGCCTCCTCGCCCTTTTCGGCTACCAGAATCTTGTAGCGATGCAGGAATTTTGCAACCTGCTCCGGATAATAGGCCAGCGACTCGGTAGCTGTGTCGATTGCGGTCAGACCGCCGCCGATCACCACGACAGGCAGGCGTATCTGCAGATTCGCGATCGAATTCTGCTTGGCGGCGCCGGTCAATTGCAGCGCCATCAGGAAATCCGACGCAGTGCGCACGCCGCGCGCCAGTCCGTTGGGGATATCCAGCACGGTCGGCCGGCCGGCGCCGTTGGCCAGCACGATGTGGTCGAAACCGCTGGAGAAAGCCGAGTCCACGGTGAGCGTTCCGCCGAAACGCACGCCGCCGAACAGCGCGAACTGGCTGCGCCGCTCCAGCACCAGGCGGATCAGTTTCAGGAAATTCTTGTCCCAGCGCACCGTGATGCCGTATTCGGCAACACCGCCGAATCCCGCCAGCACGCGGTCGTCGAGCGCTTCGTACAATTCGCCGATTTCACGGACCGGCGCAAATTCGACACGCTCGCCGCTGGCTGCCACGCCGCCGATATGCGGCGGCAGCGGTTCGATTTTCAGGCCGTCGATGCCGACCACGGTATGTCCGTCATTGATCAGATGATGGGCAAGCGTGAAACCGGCCGGTCCCATTCCGGCAATCAGCACGCGTCGGCCGGAGGGCGCTTTCGGATAAGGTCTTTCCAGATGCAGCGGATTCCAGCGCGTCAGCAGGCTGTAGATTTCGAATCCCCACGGCAATTCCAGAACATCTTTCAGCGTGCGCGTTTCCGCCTGCGGAATATCGACCGGCTGCTGCTTCTGGTAGATGCACGACTTCATGCAATCGTTGCAAATGCGATGTCCGGTCGCCGCGACCATCGGATTGTCGACCACGACGATCGCCAGCGCGCCCAGCGCATGACCCTCTGTCTTGACCTTATGGAACTCGGATATCTTTTCCTCAAGCGGACAACCGGCAAGCTTGACGCCGAAAATATTTTTCCTGAACGCGGCAACACCACCGTCTGCGGGAGGCTTTTCCCTGAGTCCGTGGGAGCAGGAATCCTTGCCCTGCTCGTGGCACCAGATGCAGTAATTCGCCTGGTCGAGCGCGCCGGCCAGGTCGGTCCCGGCATCGGTCAGCGCAAAACCCCGGCGGCGGCGCAATTCATGGCCTGCGCCGAGGCGATAGGCGTGGATGCCATCCAGGTTCACCGTCGCCAGCGGAACCAGTTTGTCAAAATCCAGTTTGGCCGGAACCTTGAACAGTATGCCGCTGCGGTGGCGCTGTCGTCCGGCGGCCGTTTGCACTGCCCAGGCCGCATAACGCAGGGCGAGCTGCAATTCAGCGGCATGGACCGTCTCATCTTCCAGCCACACACCAACAAGTCTGGCATAGGCGAGTTCGCTGAATGGCGCGCCGATGTAAGCTTCCAGTTCGGCTTCAAGAGCGGGGCCGTCTATGGTTGCCGCTTCTTCGGCTTTCACCTTGGTCATCGCGCGGCGCTGGACGAACAGGCGTTTGCAGCCGTACAGCGGCGCCAGCTCATGATGGCGCTCGGCCAATGCCCGCATTTGCGTCTCGATGCCGAACAGGGTTGCCAGGAAATCTTCAAGGTGGGGCGCAAGCGCGATCAGCAGCTCCGATTGCGCCTTGCCTGACAGTCCGCCTGGCTTCTGCCGGGCGGCTTCGAGTTGCGCGCGCAGATCCGGATCGCTTTCGCCCAGTGATTCGAGAAAAGCCGCATCGATGCGGATCAGCCCAGCGCGATCGTAAAGGTCGCCGAATTTGAACCCGTAAGCGAGGTCCAGATTCTGCTGACGGGCGGTGTCATTTTGAATGGTCGGCATAATTTCAGGCTTCCGAAATTCCGCAAGATTCACATTCACGGTCCGGGCTCATCGCGCCACAAGGAAAGTGCATCGTGCGAAATGATTCCAGCCGGGCGTAAACCATCGGCATATATTAACTTACCAGCACGGCAATAACTGCAGAATTGCCCGGCCCGCTCACTTCTTCGATCCGCGCTTGTAGAGTCCGGAAGTGTTGCCGCCCTCTTTTTTGGAGTTATACATCGCCTGATCGGCATTCTGCATCAAATCGTCGGCGTTCTTTCCATCCTCGGGGTAGACACTGACCCCGATGCTGGAGTGGACGGTTAGTTCATGGCCTTCGATCTGCATCGCGCCCTGGAAAAGATCATGCAGCTTCCTCACCACGACCATGGCCTGCTGGGGATCATTGATCGAATCGAGCAGGATGACGAACTCGTCGCCGCCAAGGCGCGCCACCGTATCCACTTCACGCACCGCCGCCCTCAGCAGCTTTGCAAAGTTGACCAGCACACTGTCCCCGGCCGCATGGCCCAGCGTGTCATTGATCTCCTTGAAGCGATCCAGATCGATAAACAGCACGGCGAGGTGCTTGCCGCTGCGCCGCGAACTGACGATCGCATGTTCCAGCCGGTCGAAAAACATCCGGCGATTGGGCAGCCCGGTCAGCGTGTCATGCCTGGCCTGATGATCGAGCGCCTTGCGGTGTTCGTCCAGTTCGGACAAGTGCGCGACGATTTGCTTCTGCATATCGTGAAAACTGCGTGACAGCAGGCCGAGTTCATCGTTGCGTGCCAGCGGCTTATTGCTGACGACGTGCTCTGTCGAGAATTTCCTGATCGCGTCGACCACGGTATTCAGCGGGCCGGTGACGATGCGAGAAACCAGCGCGGAAAGGATCAGCGCAAGCAGGCTGAATGCCAGAATGATCTGGAAAGTGTCCCAGCCCAGCCTCGAGGTTTCCTGCGTGATGCTAGCGATCGGCTCGGACAATCCGAGAATCACAAAGCGCTTGTCTATCGTGTCGCCAAACGGCAAGCGTATGAAGGCGGCAACATGCCCATCCTGTTTCCGCGATTCATCGTAGACATGCGTCACGACATTCATCTTCTTGCCGTGAATCAGCAACAGCACCTGCTTGAAGGAATCCTGGATCAGGATGCGCTTGCCGCGGTCAAAACCAAAGGTCTTGCTCGGATCGGGATGTATCAGGAAGTCACCAGACTGGTTGCTGAGGTATAGATTGTATGAACTCGGCAAATTGCTCTTCAACAGCCTGGCCAGCCCGTTCAGATCAATATTGATTGCAATCAAACCAAGTCTTCTGCCGCTTTGTGAGAATACCGGCGTCGCAACCGTCACCGTCGGTTTGTCACGGCCCGAGTGTGCGCCCCTTTCATGGTTTATCCTGATATCCGACAGATAGATATCTCCCCGGGCCAATCTCAGCGTGCCGGCAACATAGGGATAGCGCCCGCGTTTCTTCAGATCGCTGCCCTGCACCCGGGTCAGTCGCTTGCCGTTGCGGTCGACGCGCACCAGTTCCTGGCCGCCATGGTCGATGCCTATCAGGCGGATCTGGAAATATTCCGGGTGTGCGGACAGCATTGCAGCGAAGGTGTCGGCCAGTATCTGTTTGTCCTGTTCGGCAGTCTTCGCATCCGGAGAAAGAAAAACATTACGCGACAGCGGCAGGGCTGCCAGCAATTGCGAATCCTCCGCAATCACGTCAATGATGATCTTCATGTTCCGGCCAACCACCTGAGTCGCGGTCAGCAGGTCGCGTTCCGCCGCACTGGTCAGCATATTCCGGCTGGACGTGTAAAAGTAATAGCCGGTCAGGATGGTCGCCAGGATACCGAATGCGGCAAGCAGGGAGCCGAGCTTGAATCCGATATTCGGTTTCATGTAATCAGAGAGCTTCATGGCACTGGACAGGAGTCGGCAAATGGGCGGGAGGTGATGGAAGTCAGGCCTGGCGATCCGGACTGGATAGACCCGCAAACCTGATCGCAATCAATTCAGCCCGAATTTTCAGACCGGTTTCCGGTTTCGATCGCAATGCCGAACCATCTGGCAACATCAGCCCGAACGACATGGTCACGGCACAGACGGCGCGACAGGATGCAAACGAAACGGGGTGAGCAACATTCATTATGTCTGTCAGGCAAGTCAAGCCAATATCATGACCGGAAGAAAACCGGACACATTATACATACCGTTGCAAATCGACATGCATCCAAAAATGCCGGCGTCCGCAATGCCGGCCGAGCAGGTGTGTACGATATTGCGCTTTGCATGATGCGCAATCATGCAAAGTTCTTCGCTGCGCCGATTCGGGGTAGAATTGCCTACCACTTTCTCGAAACACATCCTGATTGTGATATTCCTTATGAATCGCAAAGCCTGGCTGCCACTCGCCATTTGCCTGACGTTCCTGCCTGGTTGCGCGTCCTGGCATAAAACCGAGACAAACAACGCGACAAAAAAATCGACGCGTCACGCCCCGTCTGTTGCGAAGCCGCCTGTGCGCTCGGTAACGTCGGCAGACGGACTGGTCAAGGGAGAAATAATCGGAATTCCTGCTCCCGCCAGTAAATTCTCCCTGCTGCAAATCGGGATGACCCTGAAACAGGTCGAGCACCTGATCGGAAAGCCGAACAAGTCCGACAGCCGGATCACCGGCAAACAATACCAGCCATTCTATTTCGGCGGGGATACCCAGCGCACTGAGGCCTACTACAAGGGCGAAGGGCACCTGACTTTTTCGAATACACGGCCCGACAGCGCCCCGGATACGCTGATCCGCATCACGGTGTATCCCGATGCAACTACAACGCACTGATACACGAAGAAGATGCACCAGGAACCTTGCCTGCGCCGGGTTGACAGACTGCACAAAAAAAAACTACATTCCCCAGCACTGCGTTTCATTACTTACCATTTAAACAATAATCCAATTGCAATTCGGGAGAGCACATGTCCAACATCGAATCCGTTCTGAATGAAGTACGCGTTTTCGAGCCTTCGGCCGAATTCGTAAAACAAGCCAACGTGTCAGGCATGCAGGCATATCAGGCGCTTTGCAAGGCGGCCGAACAGGATTACCCCGGCTACTGGGCCAATCTGGCACGCGAAACCCTGCAATGGAAAAAACCGTTCACCAAGTCGCTCGATGAAAGCAACGCGCCGTTTTTCAAATGGTTCGAGGACGGCGAATTGAATGTATCCTACAACTGCCTGGACATACATCTCGCCGAGCGAGCGGAAAAGACCGCGATCATTTTCGAATCCGACGATGGCAAGGTCAGCAAGGTCAGCTATCGCGAACTGCACGGGCGCGTCAGCCAATTCGCCAACGGGCTGAAATCGCGCGGCATCGGAAAGGGCGACCGTGTCGTGATCTATCTTCCGATGAGCATCGAGGCAGTGGTGGCCATGCAGGCCTGTGCCCGTATCGGCGCGATCCACTCGGTGGTATTCGGCGGATTCTCCGCGAAGAGCCTGCATGAGCGGATCACCGATGCCAAAGCCTGTGCGGTGATCACCGCCGATGCGCAAATGCGCGGCGGCAAACAGATGCCGCTGAAACCCATCGTCGACGAAGCGCTCGCCACCGGCGGGTGCGAATCGGTGCACAGCGTCATCGTTTATCGCCGTTCGGGAAACAATGTCGAATGGAACGATGGCCTGGACATCTGGTGGCACGACCTGTTCAATTCCCAGCCTACCCACTGCGAGCCGGAATGGGTAGGCGCCGAACACCCGCTGTTCATCCTGTATACCTCGGGCTCCACCGGCAGACCCAAGGGGGTGCAGCACTCCAGCGCCGGATACCTGCTAGGCGCCATGCTGTCGATGAAATGGGTTTTCGACTACAAGGACAGCGACATATTCTGGTGCACCGCCGATGTGGGCTGGGTTACCGGCCACAGCTACGTGGCTTACGGTCCGCTGGCGATGGGCGCAACACAGGTGGTGTTCGAAAGCGTCCCGACCTACCCGGATGCAGGGCGGTTCTGGAAAATGGTCCAGGACCACAAGGTCACCACTTTCTACACGGCGCCAACTGCCATCCGTTCGCTGATCAAGCTTGGCGGAGAACTGCCCAAACAATATGACCTGTCCAGTCTGCGCCTGCTGGGCACAGTCGGCGAACCGATCAATCCGGAAGCGTGGATGTGGTACTACAACACCGTCGGACAGGGCCGCTGCCCGATCGTGGACACCTGGTGGCAGACTGAAACAGGCAGTCACATGATCGCCCCCCTGCCCGGTGCAATGCCGATCAAGCCGGGCTCATGCACCCTGCCGCTGCCCGGCATCATGGCCTCCATCGTCAACGAAGCAGGCGATGAAGTGCATGACCAGCATGGCGGATTCCTGGTCATCAAACGCCCGTTCCCGTCGCAGATCCGCACCATCTGGGGTGATCCCGAACGCTACCGGAAATCCTACTTCCCCGAAGAAATGCACGGTTACTACCTGGCCGGCGATTCCGCGCACCGCGATGATGACGGATACTTCTGGATCATGGGACGCATAGACGATGTATTGAAGGTATCCGGCCATCGTCTGGGCACGATGGAAATCGAGTCGGCACTGGTCGCAAACCCACTGGTTGCGGAAGCAGCAGTGGTGGGCAAGCCCCACGAAATCAAGGGAGAAGGTATCGTCGCCTATGTTGTGCTGAAGGGTTCGCGCCCGTCGGATCCGAACAAGTCCAGGGAAATCGCCGAGGATCTGCGCAACTGGGTAAGCAAAACCATAGGCCCGATTGCCAAGCCGGATGAAATTCGTTTCGGCGACAATCTTCCCAAGACACGTTCCGGAAAGATCATGCGCCGCCTGCTCCGGGCAATTGCAAATGGCGAGGAGATTAGCCAGGACGTTTCGACTCTGGAAAATCCGGCCATACTGGATCAGCTTAAAAACGCAATATAATTGCTTGCCAGGCCCCCAGGCCGGACGCAGACATACCGGCCTGGCGGACTGCTAGAACAGATTTTCGAAGGATGCCGTACCGTTTTAACCCTGGATCCGCCTGAAAATGCGAATCAGCCAGCATTTCCGACCTTCCATCCCCGGTCCACTGCCTTTTATCATCTAGTCGCTAGTTTTTGATTGACCTGTATGTGGATATGGATGTTAAACTAACATCACATCGGGATTTACTTCAGGAAGGATGCATGTGCTATTGATTCGATTCATGATTTCTTTGCTTGTCTGTGCTTTCTGCGCAGCCATGCCGGCCTATGCACAAACAGATGCAACTCAACTGGCCGAGCATCCGGAAGAAACGATCGCGCTTAACAGCCCTGTCACAAGTCCTGCTGCAGTCGACTCTGTTCCGCAGTGGCTTCCGTCCGGTCGCGATATCAGAATCGAACTCATTCCCAGTGCAGCTCCTTTGCCGCAGGAACTGTGGACGAGAATACGCGACGGTTTTGCGATGCGCGAACTGAATTCCAGACTGGTCGCAAGGCATGAGCGCTGGTACGCCCGCCATCCAGAATATTTTGCGCGCATGATCGATCGCGCCCGCCTTTACCTGTATTACATAACCGAGGAAGTCGAACGGCGTGGCATGCCCAGCGAAATCGCGCTGCTGCCCATGGTCGAAAGCGCCTTCAATCCTGGCGCATATTCAACCAGCCGCGCATCCGGCATCTGGCAATTCATGCCTTCCACCGGCAAAAAGTTCGGTATGCAGCAGAACTGGTGGTATGACGGCCGACGCGATGTGATCAGCGCGACCAATGGCGCGCTCGACTATCTGCAGAATCTTCACTCCATGTTCGGTGACTGGCAATTGGCCCTGGCTGCCTACAATTGCGGCGAAGGAGCAGTACTCCGTGCCCAGGCACACAATCGCAGACGCGGATTGCCTACCGACTATGAACACCTGAGGCTGTTGAGGGAAACGCGTAATTATGTGCCAAAATTGATGGCCATCAAGCACATCATTTCCGATCCGGCGAAATTCGGGCTGGCATTGCAGGATATTCCGAACAAGCCCTATTTTGCAGCAATTACCACTTCCCAGCACATCGATGTAAAGCTTGCCGCCCAGCTGGCCGGTATATCGGAAGATGAATTTGCCGCGCTCAATCCGGCACACAACCGTCCGGTGATCCTGCAGGACAACAATGATTTCATCCTGTTGCCGATCGACAAGATAGCAACCTTCAGGACCAACCTGGAAAACTATGACAAGCCGCTGGTAAGCTGGCAGCCATACAAACCCAAAAAAGGCGAACGCCTTGACAAGCTGGCACCGCGCTTCGGCCTGTCACTGGCCAACCTGAAGTCCGTAAACGGGCTTTCCAGGCACGGTAATATCAGTACCGGACAAACCCTGCTGGTACCGGCGAACGGCGATGAATCCTCAAGCGAGTTCGAAGCTTTCAACATGCATCTTGCACCTACCGAATACCGGACAAGAATCAAGGTTCGCCGGGGGGACACACTGGGAGCACTGTCGCGCCGTTATCACGTCAGCATCGCCAAGCTGAAACGATATAACCACAGCTCGCTGAAAATCATCAGGATAGGCCAGACACTGGTTATCTCGGAAGAAGGATCAAGCCCGCGTTACATCAGGCACAGAAAATCCAGGGACAGATCGCGTGAAGTCGCCCAAAACGGCAATGAGTCTTCTAGCGAGTCTTCACAGGGAATCTAGTTCGGCACGGGACGGCATCTTTTCCGGAATGGAACTTAAATAGCGGTATCCCTTCCACAACCGCCACGCACCCCACATCAAACCCGCCGCTCTGCCGCGGCGGATCAGAATAAAAGCCATCGCGCCAACCACCAGCAAAGGATGGCGTCGCAAATAGTGAACTCCAGAAATTCCCTTGTCGGCCAGGGCCAACGGAGCTTCCCATTCCGCTCCGGCCTCGGCGACCTGCTCGCGCTGTGATGCAATTCTTGCCAGCAACTCGACCCGGCGCTGCTTGAGCTCGAACAATTTTTCATTCATGGCAACAGTTATTCCCCTGGATCCAGCTGTTCCCTGTCCCTGGCCAATTCGGCAAGACTGGCGGAAAAAAGCCTGGGCCTGGACTGCGCCTTGCTGCGCAACAGCAACGCGATCAGTATCCCCGACATGAAGAACAGCGCGCACAACCCGCCCAGCACTGCGATGCGATGGTCGTCCCAGAACAGCACGGTGATGAATATCGTTAGCAACAGCAGCGCCATGCCAAAACAGAACAAAGCCAGCAGCGACAGGAAGAACATTTGCGTCAGGTGCAAACGCTCTTCCTGAAGCTCATTCGCAAGCAGTTCCAGCCGGGTCGATACGATCGAGATCAGCGTCGAAGCCAGTCGCTTGACTGAATCCATCAAACCGGCGCCTTGTCCGGCCATGACCTAGCGGCCGCGTCCGATCAGCATGCCGATGATGACCCCCACGCTGGCGCCGACACCGATTGCCGTCCACGGATTATCGTGCACATATTCGTCAGTGGCTTTGGCGGCCTGTTTGGTCTTCTCGATCATTTCAAATTCCGCCGCATTCAGGCGCGCTTTCGCGATAACCAGGTTTTCCTGGATGCGCTCGCGTGCTGCAGACACCTTGTCACCCGCCTGCCCCGCTGTAGCGCGCAGCAATTCCTCTGCGTCAGCGACAACCGCGCGAATATCCTGGATCAGTTTTTCCTTGTCTGTTTCGCTTTTTGTTCCTGCCAGCTTCGTGCTCATGATTCACTCCTTATTTATACAAGCAATTCGTGATCAACTTACGCTGAAAACCCCGCAACCAACCGGAGAGCCTTCAACCTTTGTAAACCTAAAATACCCTGTCGTCAACCCGGGCTTCAACATGCAAATAGCAACTCACACTGTGGGTTGGCGAGTGCCGGGTCAACGGCGGATAATGCGCGCGGCATTGCTCCGTCGCATGCGCACAGCGCGGCGAAAAATGGCAACCTTGCGGCGGATTGGCCGGCGACGGCAAGTCTCCCTCCAGCCGGATGCGATCCCTGTTTGCACCATCTATACGCGGAACGGCAGACAACAGCGCCCGTGTATAGGGATGCATCGGTGAGCGCAGCACCTCCGCCGCAGTACCGCGTTCCACGATGCGGCCGAGGTACATCACGCATACCTCATGGGCAAGATATTCGACCACTGCAAGATTGTGAGTGATAAACAGGTAGCCAAGTTCAAATTTCTGCTGCAAAGATTTCAGAAGGTTCAATATTTGCGCCTGCACCGATACATCCAGCGCGCTGGTCGGTTCGTCGCAGATCAGCAATCGTGGCGACACGGCAAGCGCACGCGCGATCGCGATCCGCTGCCTCTGTCCGCCGGAAAACTCGTGCGGATAGCGCCATTTCGCTCCGCGCGCAAGACCAACCTGGTCAAGCAACGAATCGATGTGCGACTGGCGCGCCTTGCTGCCGCTGTCGATATCGAGCGCGGTCATGCCTTCCTCCAGAATTTCCGCAACGCGCATCTTGGGGTTCAGCGAAGCATAGGGGTCCTGGAATACCATCTGCATTGCAGCGCGCTGTTCGCGGCTGACGTATCCCGACAATGTCTGACCGGCCAACTGCACGCGGCCGGATAAAGCCGGTACCAGTTGCAACAGCGCCTTTGCCAGCGTGGTCTTGCCGCAGCCTGATTCGCCCACCAGCGCCAGAGTGCGTCCCTGCGGGATGTCCAGCGTCACGCCGTCCACCGCTTTCACCTGCCCGACCACACGCTGCAACAAGCCTTTGCGAATCGGAAAATGGACGCGCAGGTCCGAGACTTGCAATAGCGAGGGGCCCGGTTCAGGGTGCAACTCAGGCTTTGCATCAACATCAGGCACAGACAACCGGACCTGTTTCTCCTGCACCGTATTTCCCGCCCCTTGCATCTGATAAAGATGGCACCTCACACCGTGCCCCGTATGGACCTCTGTCCAGCCCGGCGTCTTTTCCCTGCACAGCGACCAGGCCCTGTCGCAGCGCGCGGCAAATCGACAGCCCTGCATCACGCTTCCAAGCGGTGGTACGCTGCCGGGAATCGCGGCCAGTGACTGGTTGCGGTGCGCCGCATCGGGAAGTGCAGCAAACAGTTTCTGCGTGTAGGGATGAAGCGGCTGGTCGAACAACCGGGCCCTGCTGGCCTGCTCGACGATTTGCCCCGCATACATTACGCCCACCTGATGCGCCATTTCCGCGACGACGCCAAGGTCATGGGTTATCAGCAGCATCGCCATGCCGTTTTCAGCCTGAGTGTCACGCAGCAATTGCAGCACTTGCGCCTGTATCGTGACATCCAGTGCGGTGGTCGGTTCATCCGCAATCAGCAGTTTTGGCCGCCCGGCCAGCGCCATCGCAACCATCACGCGCTGCTTCATGCCGCCGGAAAGCTGGAACGGGTATTCAGCCACGCGCCGGGCCGGATCCGGAATGCCGACCTGATTCAGCAATTCCACGCAACGATTCCGTGCAGTCTTGCCGCGCAGGCCCTGATGCAGCGACAATACTTCGGTTATCTGCTGGCCGACCGTCATTACCGGATTCAGGCTCAATCCCGGCTCCTGGAATATCATCGCCATCTTGCCGCCTCGCAGGTCGCGCATCTCGCGTTCGCGCAGACCGAACAGTGCGATGCCATCCAGTTGCGCAACCGAGTCCGTATGCGTCACGCCATCGGGCAACAGCCGCAACAGCGACAGTGCAGTCATCGATTTTCCGCATCCGGATTCACCAAGCAGCACAAATGTCTCGCCCGCCCGGATGTTGAACGAGATGTCGTCGACGATACGGATGCCATTGTGCAGCTGCGTAACCAGGCCGGACACGCTCAGGATGTCGGCCATTATTCGGCCTCCCAGGTACGGTTCAGGCGCGGATCAAATGCGTCGCGCACGGCATCGGCGAACAGGTTTGCGGCCAGCACCAGCGCCAGCATGAAACCGAATGCCGAGGCCAGAGACCACCACACCATCGGCTCGCGGCCCAGTTCCAGCCGCGCCGCGTTGATCATCGTGCCGAAGCTGATCATCGAAGGATCGACACCCACACCGACGTAGGACAGGACCGCCTCGGCCAGCACCAGCCCGCTGAAATCCATCACCAGCGAAATCAGCACGATGTGCATCACGTTCGGCATGATATGGCGCATCAGGATGCGCAACGGCGACACGCCGAATGCCTGCGCAGCCTGTATGTATTCCATTTCGCGCAGCTTCAATGTCTCGCCGCGCAGCAGGCGGCACAAGCCGGTCCAGCTGGTGACCCCGAGGATCAGGCACAGAAACACAAGGCGCAGATCCGCCCGCGACGCCAATGTCGTAAACCAGCCCGGATGCATGTCGATGGTTACCTGCATCATCAGCACCGCCGCCGCGATCAGCAGCACACTGGGTATCGAACTCAGCACGGTGTAGATATATTGAATAACATCATCCACCCAGCCGCGAAAATACCCTGCCGCCACACCCAGGAACAGGGCGAGCGGCAGAGTAACCAGCGTGGTTACCGTACCGATGATCAGCCCGGTTCGTATGCTTTTCAGTGACAGGTACAGCACATCCTGACCGACCTTGTCGGTACCCAGCACGTGATATGCAGCAGCAAGATTCACAGTTGCGCCGATCAGGACCGAAATGACCAAAGTGGAGGCCAGCAGTGCACGCATCGGCCACTTGCGCTTCACGAGCCACCGTTTGCTGCCGAGCGCGATCAGCAAACCGGCCGCCAGTCCCGCCAGCGCACCGGTCAAACCGCGCCGGAATATGTCTGCATCCCGCTGACGTACATCGGTCAGGCCGGCGCCGCCGAAGCGCAGGCGCGGATATTCGCGCAGCACGTGGCCGCTCGCATCGATGACGCTTTCCTTCGCATACAGCGTGACGGCAAGCGGAGCGGAATAGGTTTTCTCGGTTTGCGTGCGCAGCGGCGTAACCAGCTTGTCGAACACGCTCAACACCTCGGGAGAATAGACCGTTTCGCCATCATTTCTGTCCGGCAAGGCGGCCCGGTAGTGCAGCGTATCCAGCAGCCCTACCAGCACGAACAGCGACAGCACCAGCAAAGAAACCATCGCGGTCGGATTTCGCGCCACGCGCCGCCATGGCACCAGCAGATGCTCGAGCTGCCGAACATACCACACGCAGGCTATGCCGACAGCCAGGATCAGAAATATCAGCTTGTCGCTCCACAGGAATACCGGCATGAAGCTCATGACAGTCGCACCCGAGGATCAACCATGGTGTAGGAAATATCGGTGAGGATCAGTCCGACGATGTACAGCAGCGAGCCGAGGAAAACCATCGCGCGCACCACGCTGAAATCCTGCGCATTGATCGCATCGATGGTGTAGCTGCCCAGACCGGGAATGCCAAAGAACGACTCGGTCAGCAGGCTGCCCATGAACAGCAGCGGTATCACCACCACGACCCCGGTCAGTATCGGGATCATCGCGTTCTTAAGTACATGGGTAAACAGCACCCGCAGTTCGGACAGGCCCTTGGCACGCGCGGTGCGCACATAGTCCTTGCCGATTTCCTCGAGGAAAATGGTGCGATACCAGCGGCTGCTGGCGCCGACACTGCCGGCGATGCCGATCAGGATCGGCAGCACCACGAACTTGAAGCTGTCCAGGCCGCCCGCATATCCGGATATCGGGACCAGATGCCACAGCTTGCTGACCAGGAACTGGCCCCCGATGATGTAGAACAGTCCGGATACCGACATCAGAAATACGCACAGCGACACGCCCGCCATGTCCAGCGCGGTGGCGCGAAACAGCGTCATCAGCAGTGCAAAACTGACATACACGATGAGGCCGATCAGAAAAGTCGGCAGCGCAATCGAAAGGCTGGGCCACATGCGCGTCGCGATTTCGCGGCTGATGTCGCGCCCGTCATCCGAGTAACCGAAATCGAGCACGAACATGCTCGCGGATTTCTGCCAGAAAATCGTGTCGGTGATCTTGTCGATTCCGGCGGCGGCACTGTTCAGGAACAGCGGCTTGTCATAGCCGTGCTGCTGTTCCCATCTGGCAATCGCTTCCGGTGAGACGCGCTTGATGCCGAGCTGCATGCGGGCCATGTCGTCCGGCGTATTCACGACGAAGAACAGCGCGAAGGTAAGCAGGTTAACTCCGACCAGAATTGGCAGGGCATATGAAATGCGGCGGATCAGGTAAGCGATCATTAAGGACAGGTGAACTAGTGAATATTACCGAGCGCAGGCATTGTTTCACATGCCGGGCGCTTAGGCACCGTGCTTGAGCTTCTGTTTGCGTCTGGCATTGCGCTGCAACGGCCGATTATATTTCCCGACTGTTTCAATCGGCTATTTGCCGGGCTTTTTTGCCTTCCGGTCACATTTTTTCCAGTCATTGAGCTATCATTCGCATTGCACGGACAATGTTCCTGACCGGGCGGACATTTTATTTGAAAGGTTAATCATGGATCCAAAAATTCGCTTGCTTGTTGTTTCGGTAATCATTTCTGTCGTCCTGTGGCTGGTGGGCGGATTCGCATTTGGCCAATCTCAGGCTGCACACATATTCGGCATTATTTGCATATTTGTAAGCATGTGCCTGGTCGGCTATGCCGCGGGCAACCTGATGGACACCCCCGAAATGCCACACGGAGAAGAATAATCGCACTGGGCTAACCAGCCGGTTCGACGCCACCGCAAGGTGGCGTGTTTTATGGAGCCGGCCATCAATGCCGGCGAACCGGATCCCGGCCGGATATTGCGGGTAGTCGTCGGGCACCTTCGCCGCGCTTTCCGATTCTGATTTCAATCCAAATTTACCTGCCATGCTCAAATTCCTGCCCTATCCGCTTTTTGTGCTGTTTTCCATCGTGGCATTCAATATCACTGCATTCGCAGCGGTGCTGCAATTGAACATACTCATCATCAATGCGACTGTCTACAAGATCATTGCCTGGCTTGTCGCCGTGGCGGCATGGATCGTCGTTTACTTTTTCCGCAACAGGTAAATCGCTCCCGCTCCGGGCATATTCATCTCGCTTCCTCGCGCTGGCGCAGCTTTCGCCACAGCCAGAAGGCAAACATCAAGACTGCAGTCCCAGACAGCCATAGCGGCCAGCGCACCGGCTGATTCCATTTGCGGCGCAACCGATCGCGCAGCTGCGGGTCGACGCGCCAGTATTTGATCTTGTTGTTTGCCATTACGTTCGCCTTGACGTTGCTCAGCCAGCTTTGCTGCAGCACATAATCCTTGGGATGGTAGCCCCACAACCACGGCGAGTCGCGGCGCAAAATCTCAATCATGCGATCAATGATGGCCTGGCGCGCAGGACTGTTCTCCATGTTCTTCATCTGCTCGAACAATCTGTCATATTCCGGATTGCTGTAGTTCGCCGCATTTTCGCCCCCCTTCCCGACCTTGGCCTGAGCGCTGGTCAGCAGGAACAGAAAATTTTCCGGGTCAGGATAGTCTGCATTCCAGCCCCAGTAGAACATCTGCGTATCACCTTTGCGGATCTTGTCCTGGAATCGGTTGTAGTCGGTGCTGCGCGCGACCAGCTGCACATTGATCTTGTCGAACTGTTTGCGCAGCCAGTCGATTCGCGCCTTGCCCCCCGCCCCGCCTGCCGTGGTATCCAGATAGATCACCAGAGGCTGTCCGGTTTTGGCATCAATCCCGTTTGGATATCCCGCTTCGGCCAGCAGCTGCCTGGCCGTCGCGATGGACTTGCGCCGCGGCGCGCCATTCACCCAGTCATATACATAGTGGTTGATGCCTGCCTCGCCCGAACGGTAGCCGAAGATGCCCGGCGGAATCGGCGATTGCGCCGGGATACCGCGGCCATTCGCAAAAATCGAGATGAATTCCTCGAAGTCCACCGCAATAGAAATCGCCTGCCGCAGCTTGCGCGACCGCTCGCTGTTTCCGCCCACGACGGGATCGAGCCAGTTGAATCCGGTATACATGGTCGAAGTCGCGACAGCCGTGGTCAGCTTGATGCCCTGCGCCTTCATCGCATCCGATACCGTCGCTTCACCGCCGACGCTCACCTGCACCGCCTGGTCGAAGCTGTCCGAACTGATCCCCGACGCGTCGTAATATCCCTGCAGGAACTTGTTCCAGTACGGTATGGTTTCCTTTTCCAGCGTAAACACGGCCTTGTCGATCAGCGGCAGGCGTTTTCCCGCGTCCTTGAGCAAGCCCGCCGCCGCATCGCCTGGTTCGCCTTCACTCGGATAGGTCTCGCTGTCATAGTACGGATTGCGCGTCAGCACCATGCGCTGGTTGGGGTTGTTCTCGGACAGGTAATACGGCCCGCTGCCGACCGGCCACCAGTCCAGGGTCAGGTTGCGCTCGCGCATGCCAGGCTGTGCGTAGAAGCGTTCGGCTTCAGGCGGCATAGGCGCGAAAAACGGCATCGCCAGCCAGTACTCGAACTGGGGATATTTTCCGTATAACTCGATGCGGTAGGTATGTTCGTCAATCACCTTGACGCCGCGCAGCGGATATTTGTTCAGGTCGAGATACGCGTCGGGATGCTGCTTCACCGCCTGCTGCAGCGTTTTGGCATATTCCTTGAGTCCGACGATATGATCGCTCATCACCCCGAAAATCGGCACCTGCAATTGCGGATCAGCCAATCGCTTGATCTGGTAAACATAATCCGCCGCGGTAACAACGCGTGTCCCGCTGTGCGGAAAATCGCCGATTGCATGGATACCGCGCAAATCAACCGGCTTGAGATGATCGTATTCCGGCACAAATGCCGGGTGGGGCTGATAGCGCATGCCGGGCTTGATATGAATCTCGTACTCGCTGTAGGCAATCCTGCTTGCAGGCGCATTGTCCGGCAGCAGCCGGTGCTGCCTGTCCAGATAGCGCACTGTCGGCATCGCGCTGGCCGCCAGAGGCACCAGCTGGTAAGGCCGTTTCAGATAATGGTATTGCAGCGGCGGCGCGTATATCTGCGCAAGGAAGACGTACTCGTTCTCGCTGTATGCCTGCGCCGGATCGAGATGTTTTGGCCGTTCGGTGAACGCGCTATAGAAAATCGACTTGCCCTGGTCCGATGCCGGATAGGGATCGTTCCACAACCCCCCACTGCAGGCGGAAAGCAGCATAACCAGCAGGCAAACCGGCAATATTTTCATGGCATCCAGTTTAGCGGAATCGCGACGCCGCGTCATGGGCAAGGTTGACATCACAGGTGCATTGAACAACACTGCACGCGAATATTTTCAGCACTTTCGGCAAATCACCATGAATCCAGACTGGCAAGAATTTCTCACCCGGCAAGGCGCAACCCTGGCCGACGGCATCGTGCAGGACTTCGGCGACAGCGCCGCCGAACTGCAGGAAGCCGGACTGGGCACGATACTCTGCGATCTGGGCCAGCTCGGAACATTGCGCGTGTCGGGCGAGGAAGCGCTAACCTTTCTGCAAAACCTGTTCAGCAACGATATCCGCGAAGTCAGCCCAACCCGCGCCCAGTACAGCAGCTTCAACAGCGCCAAGGGACGGATGCTGGCGACCATGCTGGTCTGGCGCCAGGGCGACGACTACATGCTGCAGTTGCCGCGCCAGCTGTGCGAACCGATACGCAAAAAACTTTCCATGTACGTGCTGCGCGCCAAGGTAAAAATCAGCGATGCCAGCGATGAGATCGTCGTGCTGGGATTGTCCGGCGCCAATGCGCAGGAGATTCTGCAAACGCATTTCGGCGAATTGCCGGACCTGACGCTTGGCGTCAGCGCCACCGAACCGGGCATCGTAATCAGAATCGGCGCGCAGCGCTTCCAGGTCATCACCACGGTGTCTGATGGAGTATCTGGCGCTGCCGCGCTGTGGGCTGAATTTGCCCAGCGCTGCAGGCCGGCCGGCAGTGCATGCTGGGACTGGCTCGATATTCGTTCCGGAATTCCGGTGATCCTGCCGCAAACCCAGGAACAGTTCGTTGCGCAGATGGTGAATCTCGAACTTCTCGGCGGTGTGAATTTCAAGAAGGGCTGTTATCCGGGACAGGAAATCGTCGCGCGCATGCAGTATCTCGGCAAACTGAAGCGCCGCATGTATCTTGCGCATCTCGACAGCAACACGGCACCCATGCCCGGCGACGAGCTGTTCAGCGCCGACATGGAGGGCCAGGCCAGCGGCATGATCGTGAATGCGGCAGCCTCGCCGGACGGCGGATTTGACCTGCTGGCGACCGTGCAGAATTCCAGCCGGGAAACCCAGGTCGTCCACTGGAAATCGTTGCAGGGCGAGCCGCTGGAATTCCTGCCCATGCCTTATCCGCTGCCCGATGCCTGAGTGCAACATCGAGCCTGGAAATCAATTTCACTTGAATATTCCGGTCTCTTCGCGATAAACCAAGCAGCATAAGCGGTCTACCGCAGCCACTCCGGTCACAACATCCTTTTTACGCCAGCATCGTCCGCAATGTATCGACAAAACGTGCATTGTCCTCGGGTCGCGAGGTGGTCACGCGCATGAACCCTTTGCCCAGTACCGGGTCGCCCAACGGCTTGACCAGAATTCCCTTGACCCTCAGAGCTTCGGCAAGCTGGGCCGCATCATGCGGTGCAAAATCGGCAAGGAAGAAATAGGTATCGGTCGGGTAGGTGCGCACGCCGAGAGTACGCAACTGTGTTGCGAGCTGCGCCGTCCAGGCGCGCAACTGCACCGCGCGTTCATGAATCCGGCTTTCGTGTTGCAG
>JAJDNO010000012.1 GCA_022340615.1 Gallionella sp.
CAGCAGCTTCAGCGCCTCGGCTGCCTGTATCGTGCCGATGATACCCGTCAGCGGCGCGAACACCCCGGTGGTCGCGCAGCGCAATTCAGCAGCCGCACTGTCCTCCGGGAACAGGCAGTTGTAGCAGGGTGCATTTTCATCGCGAAAATCGAACACCGACACCTGCCCGTCGAACTGGATCGCCGCGCCCGACACCAGCGGCTTGCGCAACGACAGGCAGGCGCGATTAACCGCATAGCGGGTCGCGAAATTGTCGCTGCAATCCAGCACCAGGTCGGCCTGCCCGGCCAGATCGTGGAGTTGCGCCGCATCGGCGCGCAGATCGAGCGCGACGCAATCGACTTCGGGATTGATGTCGTGCAGCGCGGCGCGCGCCGACGCCACCTTGGGCTGGCCCACCGTGGAAGTGCGGTGTATGACCTGGCGCTGCAGGTTGCTGAAATCCACCGTGTCGTGGTCGCAAAGGGTCAGCCGGCCGACCCCGCTGGCGGCGAGATACAGCGCGGCCGGAGAGCCCAGCCCGCCCACCCCGATGATCAGCACGCTGGCATCCAGCAGGCGCTGTTGCCCTTCGATGCCGATTTCGGTCAGCAGGATATGGCGGCTATAGCGCAGCAATTGTTGGTCGTTCATGCCGGGGAGCTTTCAAGCAGCGCAGGGATGAAATCTGCAGAGCGAAGATTATTGAACATTGCAAACGGCCAGGCAACGTATTTATCATATCGCCCGTGCAGGCCGCCGCTATTGAAGCGATGCCTGCGGAACGGGCGCTGCCCTCAGTGCTGCAGTATTTTGGACAGGAACAGCTGCGCCCGCTCAGAGCGCGGCTTGCTGAAGAAATCTTCCTTGGGCGCATCCTCGACGATGCGGCCCTCGTCCATGAATATCACCCGGTTCGCCACCTTGCGCGCGAAACCCATCTCGTGGGTTACCACCATCATGGTCATGCCTTCCTGTGCAAGGCCGACCATCACATCGAGCACCTCGTTGACCATTTCGGGATCGAGCGCCGAGGTCGGTTCGTCGAACAGCATGCAGATCGGATCCATCGCCAGCGCGCGCGCGATCGCGACCCGCTGCTGCTGGCCGCCGGAAAGCTGCCCGGGAAATTTCTCCGCCTGATTCAACAGTCCGACCCGTTCGAGCAGTTTCCGGCCGCGCTCGATGGCCTCTTCCCTGCTTCGTCCCAGCACCTTGATCTGTGCGATGCACAGGTTGTCGATCACGCTCATGTGCGGAAACAGTTCGAAGTTCTGGAAAACCATGCCGACATGTGCGCGCAGTTTGGAAAGATTGGTCTTTGGGTCGCCCACCGAGATACCGTTGACCACGATTTCACCCTGCTGGAACGGCTCAAGCCCGTTTACGCACTTGATCAGCGTGGACTTTCCCGAACCCGATGGTCCGCAGATCACGATCACTTCGCCCTTCTCGACCTCGGCCGAACAGTCGGTAAGCACCTTGAAGGTGCCGTAATGCTTGCTGACATTTTTGATCGATATCATGCAGTTTTCCTCTTCTGGATATGCTTGACCAGTTGTGATGCGATAAAGCTGATGATGAAATACACCGCGCCGGCAAACAGCAACAGCTCGACCAGCCGGCCATCGCGGCTGCCCACCCGGTAAGAAACGCCGAAGAAATCCGGCAGCGAACTGACATACACCAGCGAGGTATCCTGGAACAGGATGATGCCCTGCGTGAGCAACAGCGGGACCATGTTCCTGAAGGCCTGCGGCAGGATCACCAGACGCATCGCCATCGCGTAGCTCATGCCCAGCGCATTGGCCGCGCCCATCTGGCCCCTGGCCACGCTGCGTATCCCGGCGCGGATGATCTCCGAATAATAGGCAGCCTCGAACAGCGAGAATGCGACCATCGCCGAGACCAGCCGTGTATCGAAACTGCGCGGGATGTCGAGCAGACTGACCAGAACTGAAGGAATGATCAGGAAGAACCACAGCAGCACCATCACCAGCGGAATCGAGCGGAACAGGTTCACATAACCGGCCGCCAGCCAGCCCAGCACCTTGAATCCGGACATGCGCATCAGTGCGAGCAGCGTCCCCCAGACGATGCCGACCGACACCGCGACCGCGGTGATCTTCAGCGTGATGATCATGCCTTCCCACAGGTAGGGCAACGCGCCGGGGATCGAGCTCCAGTCGAATTCGTAACCCATCGCCTTACCCCCCGCCCGCGTTGCCGGGCACCCGCGCACGCGCCTCGATCTTGTGCATCAATACCATCACCACCACGTTGATCGCCATAAACAGCACCGTTACGGCAATGAACGACTCGTAGGCCTGCGCAGTGTAATCGACCAGCTGACGCCCCTGCGCAGCCAGCTCCAGCAGGCCGATCGTGGATGCCACCGCGGAATTCTTGAAGATGTTCAGGAATTCCGACGTCAAAGGCGGCAGGATGATGCGGATCGCCATCGGCAGGATCGCATAGCGATAGGTCTGCGGCAGCGTGAAGCCGAGCGCGAGGCCGGCATAGCGCTGACCGACCGACAGCGAATTGATCCCGGAGCGCACCTGCTCGCACACCCGCGCACCGGTGAACAGCGCAAGGCAGAGCATCGCCGCAATGAACTGCTGCAGGAAAGGATTGATCGATTTGAAAGCGTTGCCGATTGAAACCGGCAACAGTTCGGGCATTACGAAGTACCAGATAAACAACTGAACCAGCAACGGGGTGTTGCGGAACACTTCGACATACACTGTCGCTATGCCGGACAACCAGCGATTCGGAACCGTGCGAAACACGCCCATGAACAGTCCGACGATCAGCGCGATGATCCAGGCCGACAGCGATACTGCGATGGTGACCTCCAGTCCGGACAGCAGCCAACCAAGATAAGTCGTACTGCCCGACGGCGTTTCGGCCAGGAAAATGTCCCAGTTCCAGTGATAGTTCATTATCCGCTCACGATTAAGGGCCCATCAAAAAAACAGGGCGATGGACGGAGAAAACCTCCAGCCATCGCCCTGTCCTGCGCTACGGGAATGCCTTGTCGTTCGGATGCTTGAACGCGGCTTTCATGTCGTCGCTCATCGGGAAGTCGAGGTTCATGCCCTTGGGCGGAACCGGCGACATGAACCACTTCTTGTAGATCTTCGCTGCTTCGCCGGACTTCATCACCTTGGCAAAAGTCTTGTCGACCAGCGCCTTGAATTGCGGATCGTCCTTGCGCATCATGCAACCGTAGGCTTCGTTCGACATCGGCTTGCCGACGATGACCCAGTCTTTAGGATGTTTGGCGTTGGCACGCTGCCCGGCGAGCAGCGCATCATCCATCATGAATGCGACTGCGCGTCCGGTCTCCAGTGTCAGGAAAGACTCGCCGTGATCCTTGGCACTGATGATGTTCATGCCCATCTTCTTGTCTTCGTTCAGCTTGCGCAACAGGCGCTCCGAAGTCGTGCCGGCGGTGGTAACCACATTCTTGCCGGCCAGGTCGGCAAAGTCCTTGATGCCGGAATCCTTCTTGGTCAACAGGCGCGTGCCGATCACGAAGATGGTATCCGAGAACGCGACCTGTTTCTGCCGCTCGAGGTTGTTGGTCGCCGAGCCGCAAGCGATATCCACGGTGCCGTTCTGCACCAACGGAATTCGGTTCTGCGACGTAACCGCGGTCAGCGTGACCTTCAGGTTGGGCAGTTTCAGGTCTTTCTTGACCGCAGCGACCACTTTCATCATCAGGTCCTGCGAATAGCCGATGACCTCATTTTTGTCATTGTAATAGGAGAACGGAACCGAAGAATCGCGGTGCCCGAGCGCGATCGTGTTGGTATCCTTGATTTTTTTCAGGGTGCCGGTCAGTTCTGCGGCCAGCACGGAAGTGGAAAACAGAAAACAGGCCATGGCGGCCAGCAATAGTCGATTGAACATGTGATTTTCCTTTACGTTGTTATTTGGATGTGGATGTTCGCGCTACGACACGAACATTAGCAGATAAGCATTGGGATGCCAATCGCGAAGCGAATGGGGTTATTCAATTTGCGCAAACGACAGCCAAGAAAAAACCCGCTGCGTTGCCGCAGCGGGTTTCAGTGTTGCCTTCTGAATCTCTAACTGGC
>JAJDNO010000015.1 GCA_022340615.1 Gallionella sp.
GGTGCAGGGGTTTTTCATCGCGATGACCATGGTCCTGCCCATGGATCCGGAAGAGGTCGAGTTCGTCGAAGGCCGCTTGCGCGCGCTGTCTGAACAGATCGGCTGACGCGTTATGCAGGAATAATCATATGCGGGGCTGTCCATGCCGCAATATAGAACTGTTATATTTCTGTGCCGATAATTATGCGAAGTGAACTGATATGAATCCGATTAAATGGGACGGCAAGGCGGTCTATCCAACCAAGGTGGTCTGCATCGGCAGGAATTATGCCGAACACATCAAGGAGTTTGACAACGAGCCCAATCAGGATCCGGTCATCTTCATCAAACCGAACTCGGCCATTTCGAGCGAGGTCCATTCCAGCCAGTCCGAGCTGATTCATTACGAGGGCGAGATCACTTTTCTGATCGAGGCGGGTGAATTGCGGGGCATCGGGTTCGGTCTGGATCTCACCAAGCGGGATCTGCAGTATCAATTGAAGAACAAGGGATGGCCGTGGGAACTCGCCAAGGCGTTTGATCGCTCGGCTGTATTCAGCGATTTCGTCGCTTTCGATGGCGGCGTCAGCACGCTTAGGATGGAGTTTTATATCAATGATGTGCTGGTTCAGCACGGCAACTATGACCTGATGCTGAGCAAGCCGGCGCAGATGCTGGTCTATGCAAAAAGTTTCCTGACCCTGGAAGATGGCGATCTGCTGATGACCGGCACACCAAAGGGAGTCGGCCCGGTCAATCCCGGCGACCGCTATCTCGGCAGGATATTCGAGAAAGACAGGCTGATCGTTGAAGGCGCCTGGGTAGTGAAGTAGCCGTGGCCGGAAGCGGCGCGCAACAGACCGGATCATCGTAAAGGAGACGAACATGCCCAAAGGCTACTGGATCGTACGCGCCGACGTTGCGGACCAGCAAAAATACAATGCGTATATTGCAGCCAATGCCGAGCCGTTCAGGAAGTACGGCGCGCGATTTCTGGTGCGCAGCGGACAATTCGAGAATCCCGAGGGTGAAAGCCGGTCCCGCAATGTGGTGATCGAATTTCCCAGCTATCAGGCCGCGCTGGATTGCTGGAAATCGCCCGAATACCAGCAGGCGATCAAACTGCGGCAGCCTGTTTCCAAGCTGGATATGGTCATCATCGAGGGATATGAAGGCGCGCAACCCTGAATGGATGAGTATGCCTTTTGAGGTCAGGTTTTGCGGCGCTTGTGCGGGAAAGGCTTGCCCGTCCTGACCAGTTCCCTGGTGGGGATCCAGGCAGGCTTGGGTTTGTCGATCAGCCAGCTTCTGCCTGAGCCCCTTGCTTTCCGGAACGCCTGCAAAGCGGCCAGCAACTGATCCGGGTGTACCAGAATCGCCGCATGTTCGCCATTCAGCCGGTAATCGGCGAGATGTTCCTTGAGACGATAGATTTTCTTCGCGGTGTCATCATTCTTGCGCTGATTCTCCATCATCTGCTGCGCATCGGCCGAGAGTGTATAGCCTCCGTTAATCTCGACTATCAGGCCGTAGGCCGACAACCTGGCGAACGCATCCGATAATTTATTCGCTGAAGGGATAGTGCCCTGCGCCAGATCGATTGCCGTGATGACTTCGAGCAGATCGGCGGGCCGCCGCTTGGACGCGACCGACAGGGACAATAAAAGAAGCGCATCAACATCGTGGACTGGGTACATCGTGAACCTTTACTGAACATGTGCGCGTCCAATCAGGACGCGGGGAGTGTAATGGGGACAGCTTGAATTGCCATCCTTGCGATCGTCAGGGTTTGCTGCCCATCGCCTCGCCCAGGCATACCGCGCGTGCGTGCGACCATTCCGGATTGAAGCGCAGCGTGTCTTGCGGAAACAGCATCACCACCGTGGAGCCGAGCAGGAAGCGTCCCATCTCCTCGCCCTTGTTCAGCGTGATCTCCTTGTCGTCGTAACGCCACTCGCGCACCGTGCGCGAACGCGGCGGGTTGACCACGCCATGCCATGCCGTGGCCATGCTGCCGACGATGGTGGCGCCGACCAGCACCAGCACAAATTGACCGAACTCTCCATCGAACACGCACACCACCCGTTCGTTGCGCGCGAACAGTCCCGGCACGCCGCGCACAGTCTTCGGGTTGACCGAGAACAGCGCGCCCGGCACATAAATCATCCGCCGCAGGCGTCCGGAGCACGGCATGTGGATGCGGTGATAATCCCTGGGGCTCAGGTAGAGCGTGGCAAAGCTGCCGTCCGCAAACTGCGCGGCCAGCTCCGCATCGCCGCCGACCAGCGCGGTAGCGGTGTAGCTGTGCCCCTTGGCCTGGAAGATGTCGCCGTGTTCGATCGCGCCGACCTGGCTGATCGCGCCATCCACCGGGCAGATGAAATCGGCATCGGCGAGCGGTCGCGCGTCTGCGCGCAACGGCCGCGTGAAAAATTCGTTGAAGCTGGCATAGCTCGCGATGTCGGAATTCGCCGCTTCCTGCATGTTCACCCCGTAACGCGCGACGAAGCGGCGGATCACTGCAGTGGTCAGTCCGCCCAGCCTGGCATTGGCGAACTTTCCGGCCAATGCGGTGAGCGCCTGCTTTGGCATCAGGTATTGCGGCAATACAGCCAAACGATCTGTCACGATAATTTCCCGTTACGATGAATCGTGCATTATAGCGGCTGCACCGCGCGTCACTTTATCTGTTTTCGGCGATGGATCGGTTCAGCACGGTCCGGGAAATCGGCTACCATGCGAATTTGCCGGCCCTGAACAGATAGCGGACCGGCCGGTTTTCCGGAATCAGTTTGAGGTAAGGACCGTGGAAAAACGATTCGAATATTCCGTTCAGCTTGTCGCCGTGTTCGTTCTGGTGGCGGGCTGCTTTCTGGTGCTGAGGCCGTTTCTGGCGGCGATGCTGCTTGCGCTGGTGGTGTGTGTTTCGACCTGGCCGCTTTATCTCCGGCTATTGCGCAGCATGAAAGGCCGGCAGAACATCGCCGCGCTGACGATGACGCTGTCACTGGTGCTCGTGGTGATCCTGCCTTTGGCACTGGTCGCATACAATCTGGCAGACAACGTTACCGCCTTTTACGACTGGGTCAGGCAGGCTACGGAGGCCGGTCCGCCGGTTCCGCCGGCCTGGCTGAAGGAGATTCCGGTCGTCGGCGGGTCTGCCGATTCGTATTGGCACCAGATCGCAATTGATCCGGAGGCGAGGACTGCGCTGGTGAACCACCTGCTGGACCCGACCAGGCGATTCCTGCTTGCCGGCGGAATACTGCTGGGGCGCGGCGTGGTGGTCATGAGCCTGGCGGCATTCGTCAGTTTCTTTTTCTATCGCGATGGCATCGCATTGACGCGTTTTCTCAGCGGCGCGATGGATCGGGTGGCCGGAATCCATGAGGAGAACGTACTCGGCATAGTCAGGAACACCGTGCGGGGCGTCATGTACGGATTGCTAGGCACTGCGCTGGCACAGGGCATCGTTGCAACGATCGGCTTTTTCATCGCGAGCGTGCCTGCCGCGCTGCTGCTGGGCGTCGCCACTGCGGTACTTTCGCTGCTTCCGATCGGGCCGCCGCTGATATGGGGCAGCGCGACCGTCTGGCTGTTCTACCAGGGTTCGGTGGGCTGGGGCATCTTCATGCTGCTATGGGGCGTATTCCTGATCAGCGGCGTGGACAACGTGGTGAAACCGCTGCTGATCAGCCACGGCAGCAAATTGCCATTCATCCTGATCCTGTTCGGCGTGATGGGCGGCGTGCTTGCGTTCGGCTTTGTCGGCGTGTTCATCGGGCCGACACTGCTTGCGGTCGGATACAGCCTGGTGCAGGAATGGGTGGCCAGTCCGCGGTATTCAGTATCCCAGCGCCCTCGCGACCTGATAGAACGCGAAGCTGACCAGCCACGCGAGCCCGAGTGACCAGACCAGCGACAGCAGCGTGAAACGGGTCTGCTTGGATTCGCTTTGCAGCGTGGCAACGGTGGCGAGGCAGGGCGTGTAGAGCAGCGTGAACAGCATGAAACTGTAGGCCTGTACCCAGTCGAGCTGCTGGCCGAGCGCGCCGCTGAGTGCCGTGCCGCTCAGCCCGTAGATCACCGCGAGCGCGCCGATCACGATTTCCTTGGCGATGAAGCCGAAGATCAGCGCGATGGTCAGTTGCGAATTGATCCCGATCGGCGCGAACATCGGTTGCAGCGCGCTTCCTATCATCCCGGCGAGCGTGCCAGGGCCGGCGGGGGCGGCGGACAGCGGCAGATGGGTGAGCAGCCACACCATTACCACCCCGGCTACGATGAACTTGGTCGCGCGGCGCAGGAAGTGCCGCACCTCAACCCAGCCGCGCAGCACCATCTGGCGCAGCGTGGGGAAGCGGTAAGGCGGAAGTTCCAGCACGAATGGCTCGTTGTTTTTGAAGCGGTTCTTGAAAATCAGCGCGGTGAGTATCGCGGTGGCAAAACTGAACAGGTACAAGCTGAACAGCACCACCGGCGCGGCGCTGGCCGAGAACAGCGCCGCGCTGAAGAATATGAATACCTGCAGGCGCGCCGAACACAGCGAGAACGGTATCACCAGCATCGTGAGCAGCCTCATCGCGCGCGACCGCATTACGCGCGTGCCCATCAGCGCGGGGACGTTGCAGCCAAAACCCATCAGCAGCATCACGAAGCCGCGCCCGTCCAGCCCGAGTCGCGCCATCAGCGCGTCCATCAGGAAAGCAGCGCGCGACAGATAGCCGCTGTCCTCGACCATCGCCATGAACAGGAAGAACAGCACGATCACCGGCACGAATGCCGCGACGGTGGCCACGCCGTTGTATAGGCCATCCAGCAGGAAACCCTGGATTGCATGCGGCAGGCCGGCCAGCAGCGGCACCAGCGCGGCCTCCCTGAGCCAGGTGAACGCGGCGGCGATGCCGGCCTGGACCGGCTGGCCAAACATGAAGATGCCCTGGAACAGCAAATACATCACCGCGAAAAAGATCGGCAGCCCCAGCCACGGATGCAGCAGCACGCTGTCCAGTTTTTCGGTAAGTTTGTCCGACAGCCGCGCGGGGACCTGCACGGTATGCTTCAGCACGCGCGCCATTTCAGCTTCGAGATGCTGGTCCTGTTCCAGCTGGCTGCGCAGCTGTTCGGCCATGCCGGGGGTCGGATAGCGCAGTGCCCGGGTGATCGCCTGCAGCGCCTGCGGGTAGCCGCTGCCGTATTTTGCACTGAGCAGGAAGATCGGCATTTCCAGCAGCGCGGACATTTTCGCGACATCGACGCTGATGCCGAATTTCTTCGCTTCGTCCGCCATGTTCAGGATCACCACGAGGTTGATGTTGAGCTGTTTTAGCTGCAGCAGCAGGCTGATCTGGCGTTCGATCTGGGTTGTATTGACGATGACCAGCGCGAGGTCGGGGACGTTGTCGTGCAGGAAATGGCGCACCACCTGTTCGTCGTCGGAAAAGCCGTGCAGGTCGTAGATGCCCGGCAGGTCGATGATCTCGACCATGTCTTCGCCCAGCAATATCTTGCCGCTGAGCAGTTCGACAGTGATGCCGGGCCAGTTGCCCACGCGCGCCGCGCCGCCGGTCATCCGGTTGAACAGCGTGGATTTGCCGGTGTTGGGCATGCCCAGTAGCGCGATTCGCTTCATGTTATCTGAGTTGCACCTTGATCTTGTCTGCCTCGCTGCGCCGCAGCATCACGTCGGTGGTGCCGATGCGGACCTGCAGCGGTCCGGAGAAGCTGGCTTTGCGTATCATCTCGATCTGCTTCCCGGTGCGAAAACCCAGTGCCAGCAGGCGCAGATGCAGCGCTTCGTCGGCGTGTATCGAAACAATGGTGGCGGTGTCGCCGGAACGCATCGCGGTCAGCGTTGTTGCGGAGACCAGAGTTGTTGCAGACATAGTAATGCTTAAGTGAAGAGTGGCGGCATTATTTCACTTCGCGTGAATTTTGTCGCGCCGCCGGTAGGGGGCGATCCCAAATTACGGTAGAATGCCCCCCTTTATTATTCGGCTGGTCCCAACAAATGATCGAGGGAAAAATGATCAAAGGCAGTATTGTTGCAATCGTTACTCCGATGCTGGAAGACGGCAGTCTTGACCTGGCGGCATTCCGCGCGCTGATCGATTTCCATGCCGATCAGGGTACGGATGGCATCGTCGTGGTCGGCACAACCGGCGAATCGCCCACGGTCAATGTGGAAGAACACGAACTGCTGATCGCCGAGGCGGTGAAGCACGCCGCGAAGCGCATACCCATCATTGCCGGAACCGGTGCGAATTCGACCCGCGAAGCGATCGAACTGGCCGCGTTCTCGAAAAAGGCCGGTGTGGACGCATCGCTGTCGGTGGTTCCCTATTACAACAAACCGACCCAGGAAGGCCTGTATCTGCACTTCAAGGCGATCGCGGAGGCGGTGGACATGCCGCACATCCTGTACAACGTGCCAGGGCGCACCGTCGCCGACATGAACAATGACACGGTGCTGCGACTCGCGCAGATACCCAACATCGTCGGCATCAAGGATGCGACCGGCAATATGGATAGAGGCAGTGACCTGTTGCGGCGCGCGCCGAAAGATTTTGCGGTTTACAGCGGCGACGATGCCAGCACGCTGGCACTGATGCTGCTGGGTGCGCACGGCGCGATCTCGGTGACGGCGAATGTCGCGCCGAAGCTGATGCACGAGATGTGCGCCGCAGCGCTGAACGGCGAAGTCGCCACGGCACGGGAGATCAATTTCCGCCTGCTCGGACTGCACCGCAACCTGTTCGTCGAAGCCAACCCGATTCCGGTGAAATGGGCGGTGTCGCGCCTGGGCCTGATGAAAAATGCGCTTCGGCTGCCGCTGACCCCCCTGACGGCGGCGGCTCACCCCAAGGTTGAGTCGGCGATGCGCGAAGCGGGCGTGCTCAATTGAAAATGCTGTATAGCCGGAGAGTAACAATGAAAGTTTTGCAGTTGGCAATATCGGGTGTGGTGCTGTTTTCACTGGCAAGTTGCAGCCTGTTCGGGAGCAGCAAACAGATCGATTACGCTTCCTTGGCGAAAAGCAGACCTCCGCTGAAGGTTCCCCCGGATCTAAATCCTCCCGTTGGCGATGATCGTTACCAGATACCTCCCGGTGCATTCGCATCCGCGAGCGCGTCGGCAGATCTGGGGCAGGTCCCGACAATCGTTGCCGTCGGCAATGCGAATTCTTCCGCTCACGCAGCCAGTGCTGTAACGGCAAATTCCGCGACGGCGGTCGGCACACTTGAACCGGCAGGATCGGCCAGCCTGCGCGAGATATCCGGGAATAACACCATCATCGTGCTGAACGACCCGTTTGACCGTTCCTGGCGTAAAGTGGGTCTGGCCCTGGAAGGCGCGGGGCTGGTCGTCGAAGACAGGAATCGCGAGAAAGGCATTTACTACCTGCGTCCGGTCCGGCTGGACAGGGGGTGGCTGGACAAACTGATGTTCTGGAAGAGCGACGAGGACACCAGCAGGCACTATCGCGTGAACGTGAAAGACGGCGGAGACACCTGCGAAGTGTCCATTACCGATCAGACCGGCGCAAGCAACAAGGTAAGCAAGCAGATGCTCGAGGCGATCTACAAGAACATCAATCAGCAGCAGTAACGGCGATGCGCTGATGGCCATGCGTTTCGCATCCCTGGGCAGCGGCAGCGAAGGCAACGCGCTGGTGGTAGCCTTCGGAGCCCAAGCCGCTGGCGCCCGACAGACCCGGGTGTTGATGGACTGCGGCTTCGGCCTGCAGGATACGGTCCGGCGTCTGGCCCGCCTGGATATGTCGCCCGGAGAACTGAGCGGCATTGTCGTGACCCATGAACACGGCGATCATATCGGCGGGGTCGCACGGCTGGCACGCAAATACAATCTGCCGGTATGGCTTACGCATGGTACGCTGCGCGCCCAGGAAAAGGCGTTTGCCGGAATAGCCGATATCCGGGAAATCGATCCCCGGCAGGCTTTCGTGATCGGCGATATCGAGGTCATACCCTACCCTGTCCCGCACGATGCCGCCGAGCCGGTGCAATTCGTTTTCAGCGACGGCGCACGCCGACTGGGGGTGTTGACCGATACCGGGTGCAACACTGCGCATATCCAGCAGACATTGAGCGGTTGCGATGCGCTGGTGCTTGAGTGCAACCATGATCTTGAAATGCTGATGAACGGGGATTATCCGTACAGCCTCAAGCAGCGTGTCGGCGGACGGTTTGGCCATTTGAACAACGATGAATCGGCAGGCATCCTGGCCAGCCTGAATATCAGCCGATTGCAACACCTGATTGCCGCCCATCTCAGCCGCAGGAACAATACCCCGGAACTTGCCATGACTGCGTTGAGTATCGCGGCCGGGTGCGAAGCGAGCTGGGTGGGGGTGGCAACCCAGGAAGACGGGTTCGGCTGGCGGGAAATCAGCTGAAGACCGTGACCAGAGAAGAAAAAGCCGGCTTGCGCCGGCTTTTTTTGATCGAGAATCCTGTTTCTACTTCATTGCTTCTTGTCGTCAGCAACATGGGCACCGACAGCCGATGTTGCCGCGGCAGTTGCCGGCGCGGCTGCAGGAGCAGCAGGAGCAGCAGGAGCAGCAGTTTCAGCGGATTTCTGGCCGCAAGCGGACAATGCAAGAGCCAGCAGAGTGACTACAAGCGCGATACGTTTCATTTTGGTTTCCTTGGAAAGTATGGTTGAGATACACAATAATTTACCCGGATTCAAATGCATCCAGAAGCAAAGCGGCAATGCACTCAAGATCGAAGGCGGCGCATTCTAGCAGGTAATATTAGGAAATCCAGATGTTCCGGAAATATTTTTTACAATCCAAGTTTTATATTGGAAACAGCAAGATGGGATGATTCCCACATTTCCAGGAAGCGCGATTTCAGTGCGCGTGCCTTTTCCGGGTCATTCAGTCCCAGGACGCCGCGCGGATCGTCGAAATGGAAGCGGCGCACGTAATTCGATTCGTCCGCGACGGAAAAGGGATCCGAGATATGCTGCAGGTGTTTGGGTGTCTGGTGGATGAACATCGCGGTGCCGAATTGTTCCAGCAGCATCAGCATGCGCGGGCACAGCGTGGACAGATAATGCGTGTCATGGGCCAGCACGTAAAGCCGATGCGCGGGGTTGGCGAGCAGGAAATTACGCAGCATCGTATAGCGTGCTTCGCTGTTGTAACCCAGCCCGTCGAAATCCTTTTCGAACAGATAGAGATTGCGCTGCGCCAGACCGCACAGCGTGTCGAGCGCATCGGTGTATTCCCTGATGCCGACCAGCTGGGTGTGCTGCAATTCATCATCGCTCATGATCTTTCGCCCCTGGAGTTAAGTCGACTGAAATATAGCCGTCCAGATACCATCGGTAAAGCAGATCGACCACCTCGGTCGTGCAGTTCTTGAGCATGGAAGATGTGCGCCGGTCGGCCAGCTCGCGCAACAGCCGGTAATCCTGTTCGTTCACCCGGTATTCTTCGCCGTTCATGAAGACCCAGCCGGCACGGCACAGCATCTGGCTCTTCAGGTCGAGCTGCAACCCGGACTTCTGAATCGTCGGCCTGAATTTTGCATGGCTCAGCGGACGTTCGGGGGCTTCGAAAAAGATATGCGGCTTGGGTTCGCTCAGGTAGCAGCCCAGGAAATTTGCGATGTCATCCTTGTCCCAGCGTATCTGCCGGATCGCCTGCTGCACCTGATGCAACATCGCCGCGCTGATCTCGGAGGGGTGCAGCTGCGTCTTCAGCCCGGGGTCGGCATACATGCCATCCACGTTGATACGGTCCTGCAGGTATACCAGGAATTGTTCGGCCAGTTCCTGATAGGCGGGCGTGCGGAAGCCGATCGAATAGGTCATGCAATCGTCTTCGGCGATGCCGTTGTGCGCATAGTGCGGCGGCAGATACAGCATGTCGCCCGCTTCCAGGACCCATTCCTGTTCGGCCCTGAAATCGCGCAGGATGCGCAACGGCGCATCCGGTATCAGGGTGCGGTCCGCCTGCGCGGAAATCTGCCAGCGGCGGTGACCGGAGCCCTGCAGCAGGAACACATCGTAGGAATCGAAGTGCGGGCCCACCCCGCCGCCCTTCGGGGCAAAGCTGACCATCAGGTCGTCGAGGCGCGCATGGGGAATGAAAGAAAAGTGCTGGAGCAGTTCTGCTGCTTCGGGAAGGTAATGATTCACGCCCTGCAGCAGCATCGTCCATTTGCTTTTGCCGAGGCTGTCCAGCTGCTCCGGTTCGAACGGCGATTGCTGGAGCTGGAACTTGCCGCGCTTTTGCGTTACCAGCCTTGCCTGCACGTCTTCGCTGCAGGCAAGGGCGAGCAATTTCTGCGCATCGATCAACCCGTTGAAATCCGGGAAGGCCTGGCGGATCAGCAGGGGCTTCTTCTGCCAGTAATCGCGCAGGAATTCGTTGACGGTCAGCCCGCCGAGCAAAGTGAGTCTGCTTTTCATTGCCTCGATTATATCCGTGCGATGCCCGGTCTGGACATGAAGCAAATATTTTTATAAGGTTTGTGAAATGTGTTTAAATGGGCCATGGGGGAAAAGCACCAATGTCTACGCAACTCGTTACAGGAATAGAAGCTCCGCACTTCGAATTGCCTGATTCCGACATGCAGACTTTCAGTCTCATATCGCAACAGGGAAAGAGGAATGTCGTGCTGTATTTCTACCCCAAGGACGACACGCCTGGCTGCACCATGGAAGCAAACGAATTCACCGCACTGGAAGACGAATTCAGCAAGCTAGACACCATCGTGATCGGCATCAGCCGCGATGACTGCCTGAGCCACGCAACCTTTCGCGACAAGTACGGCCTGTCGGTTTTGCTGCTCTCGGATCCCGATGCGCGCATCTGCAAACGCTATGGCGTGATGTATGAAAAAGAAGCCGAAGGGCAGAAGAAACTGTCCATCAAACGCTCCACGTTTGTCATCGACCGGAGCGGCAAGCTGCGCCATGCCATGTACGGTGTGCAGGCACACGGGCATGCGCAGGAAATTCTCAATTTGATAAAGGAACTGAAATGAAAATCGCCAAAGACACGGTCGTATCGCTGAACTACGAATTGTTCGACGCGACCGGTGAGCTGCTCGAAAGAGTCGATGAGCAGATCAGCTATCTGCATGGCGGCTACGACGGAATTTTCCCGCTGGTCGAGGAGGCTCTGCACGGCAAGAGCGTCGGTGAGAAATGCAGCGTGACCATGGGGCCGGATGATGCATTCGGCGAATACGATCACAACCTTGTGGAGGTCGAGCCGCGCAGCTCCTTTCCGAAAGAGGTTGCGGTCGGCATGCAATTCGAAGGCGCGCCCGAAGCCTCGGAAGAGGAAGATTTCATGCTCTTTACCGTGGTGGAAGTCACCGACGAAGAGGTGACGGTGGACGGCAATCATCCGCTGGCCGGCAAGACGCTGACATTCAACTGCACCGTGACCGGCGTGCGGCCTGCTACGCCGGAAGAGCTGGAACATGGGCATGTGCATGAAGAGGGTGGACACACCCACTAAAAAACCGCTGTAAAACTACTGCGCTCGACAGAGCGTTGTTGCGAAAGTTTTCGAAATCCTCATGTGCTTGATGCACATCGCATCTGCGACACGTTACCGGCGAAGCCGGCCGATTGCGGGAGCAGATGCAGGCCGCTCTTCCCGCACCGGATGCTTCGCAACACCGTGTCAGAGCGGCTACTTTCTAAAGCTATCGCGCCTAGTTCTGTCTTCGCTCGCGACGTTTTACAGAGGTTTTCAATTTAGATTGTGTTCGCGCGGTAAATCACATATTCAGTTTTTTTGCCAGCCACTCAGCTGCCTGATTTGCGCCTTCAGGAATGACCGGCTCCGGTCTGGGCGCGTTCCAGATTTCATCCAGCGCATCGCCTATCGTTCCCTGTTCCAGTTCCGCCCGTGAAACTTCGCGGCACAGGCCGTTTTGTTGCAGCCATTCGACCAGTGCGGGGGCTTCGGGCCAGTCGGCACGGTTCACGTATAGCACCGGCACGCCGCTGCTCGCCGCTTCGACGAAGCTGCCGTAGCCGGGCTTGCAGATCAGCGCGTCGCTGCTGGCGAGCAGGTCGCTGAAATGCATGTTCAATGTTTCCAGGACGACCGCATCGGGATGTTCGATGTGCCAGCTTTGCTGGACCAGCCAGCGCACGCCGGGGATGCGCGGCCAGCGTTCGATCGGCAGGCGGCTGGCGATACCGCCCAGGCTGACCAACACCAATTTTTCATCTTTCGACAATTTCATGTGGCGATCAAGTTCTGTGCGCCGGTTTCCACCGACCGCAGCTATGGGTGCAACCGGGACAAGGTTGGGCAGGCCAGACATCGCCATGCCCGGTGTTGCGCGCAGGAAAGCATCGGCATTTGCGTAGCTGTCATGCATCTGAGCCGCGATGCGATCTTCCCCGCAGTAGTGGCGATAGATGTCAGCCCAGTTCAGCGAACACAGCGCGACATTTTCTATTCCCGCCAGCTGCGCTCCCGCCAGCGGCAGATATCCAACGTTGGAAATTACCAGGTCGGCGCCGAGCCCGAGCAGCAGTTTCGCCTCGTTGTCGACACGACAATCCCAGTCCCGGTGGAACGCGCGGTAGCCGGCACGGCTTTCCTCTACCAGCACGTCCAGCGCCGAAGACATCACCATGCCGGCATCGCCTTCGCCGGGCAGATGAGCAAACTGCGCATCGATACGCGAGCGCAGGTGGGCAAGAGGAACGGAAGAACGCAGCGTCAAACGAAGGCCGGGAAGAAACTGGTGAAGCCGGTTCAGGACGGGCGCAATCTGCGCAACATGGCCGAATCCGTGTCCGGTAATGCTGACGACGAGGTGTGGTGCATTGCGCATCAAGTTGAATTATGAATATTGGCGGAATTATTTTACACCGCTTATGTGCAGGCATATTCGCTGGTAAAATACACACCGGCGCCAATACGGAAAAGAACGTCATATCGCACCTGTTGTGACAGGCGCCGAAAGACAAAGGCGGAATTCTTCATGCAATCTGCACCCGAACAGGAGATTTGATGCCCCCCAGACTATTCGAGCGAACCCCCGTGCTGTCCGGAAACGATGCCGAGGCTGCGCGCCGGGAAATTCGCGAATACTTTCTCGCCACCTTCAATCGCTACGAGCAACTTTTTGAAACACTGGCAGATGATCAGTCGTATTTCAGCAAACCGATTGCGCTGCGCCATCCGCTGATTTTCTACTTCGGACATACCGCGACCTTTTTCATCAACAAGCTGTTACTCGCCGAACTGGTCAGGGATCGCATCAACCCGGAATTCGAAGCGATGTTCGCGGTCGGTGTCGATGAAATGAGCTGGGACGACCTGGACGAAGCCCGTTACGACTGGCCGAGTGTCGGCGAGGTGCGCGAATACCGCAAACGGGTGCGCGAAGTTGTCGACAACCTGATTCAAACGATCCCGCTCGCGCTGCCGATCAACTGGGACCATCCATGGTGGGCGATACTGATGTGCATCGAGCATGAGCGCATCCATCTGGAGACGTCCTCGGTGCTGATACGCCAGCACGCGATTGAATACGTGCAGCCGCATCCTGCCTGGCAACCGTGCCGCAAGTCCGGCGATGTGCCGCAAAACCTGCTGGTGGATATACCCCCCGGCGAGGTGCGCCTTGGCAAGGAAAGGTCTGCGGACAATTATGGCTGGGACAACGAGTACGGTTCGCACCAGGCAGATATCCCGGCGTTTCAGGCCAGTCGCTACCTGGTCAGCAATCGAGAATTTCTCGGTTTTGTCGAGGATGGCGGCTATGCCAACGATGCGTGCTGGGAACAGGAAGGGCTGGACTGGCGAAACTACACCCACGCGGTGCATCCGACGTTCTGGATCAGGCAAGGCGACGGCTGGCTGTTGCGCCTGATGACCGAAGAAGTGTCGATGCCGTGGGACTGGCCGGTCGAGGTGAATTTTCACGAAGCCAAGGCGTTCTGCAACTGGAAGGGACAGCGCACCGGGCAGGCTGTCAGGCTGCCCAGCGAGGACGAATGGTATCGGTTGTACGACTTTGCCGGATGCGCGGAGATTGCGCGCGACCGCATCGCGGCAGCCAACATCCATCTGGATCATTATGCGTCCCCATGCCCGGTTACCGAGTTTGCGCACGGCGAGCTCTGCGATGTGGTCGGCAATGTCTGGCAATGGACGGAAACGCCGATCTATCCGTTCGACGGTTTCGAAGTGCATCCGCTGTATGACGATTTCACCGCACCGACCTTCGACGGGCGCCACAACCTGATCAAGGGCGGCTCGTGGATTTCCTGCGGCAACGAGACCCTGCACAGTGCGCGCTATGCATTTCGCCGCCATTTCTTCCAGCATGCCGGATTCCGTTACGTGGTTGCCGATGCGCTTGCCGGCGTGCCCGAATCGCATTATGAAACGGACAGGCTGCTGTCCGAATATGCCGAGTTCCATTACGGCGATGAATATTTTGGCGTCGCGAATTTTCCGCAGGCGCTGGCCGGAATTGCGATACGCGCTATGGGCAACAGGCCGGCGCGCAATGCGCTCGATCTGGGCTGCGCGGCGGGCCGGGCCACGTTCGAGCTGGCGCGCCATTTTGAACATGTCACCGGCATCGACTTTTCCGCGCGCTTCATCCATTCCGGCGTGCAACTCGCCGAACAGGGCGTATTGCGCTACACCCTGGTCGAGGAGGGCGAGCTGGTCAGCTACCGCGAGCGCAAACTGGCCGGTCTGGGACTGGATGAGGCTCGGCACAAGGTGGACTTCTTTCAGGGCGATGCCTGCAACCTCAAATCGGTATTCGGAGGCTACGACCTGATACTGGCCGCCAACCTGATCGATCGCCTGTACAGCCCGAAAAAATTTCTCTCCACCGTGCACGAGCGCCTCAATCCGGGCGGCGTGCTGCTGATCGCTTCGCCCTATACCTGGCTGGAAGAACACACCAGCCGAGAGGAATGGATAGGCGGGTTCAAGAAAAACGGCGAGAACTTCACCACGCTGGACGGCCTGAAGGAATTGCTCGAACCGCGTTTCCGCCTGCTCGAACCGCCGCAGGAGGTGCCTTTCGTGATCCGCGAGACCCGGCACAAATTCCAGCACAGTCTCTCCGAAGTCACGTTGTGGGAGCGCATTGCTTGAGCTCCGGTTTCGACCGGAAAATTCCGCGCGGCGGGACGGCCTCGGTCAAGCATGATGGCCGCGCCGCGTATTTCGGCACGGCGGATGTGCTGCCGCTGTGGGTGGCCGACATGGATTTCGCCGCGCCGGAAGCGGTTACCCGCGCGCTTGCAGAGCGCGCTGCCCATCCGGTATACGGCTACTCGTTCTACCCGGACAGCCTGTACGACGCGCTGACCGGCTGGCTGAAAAACCGCCACGGCTGGACGGTGCAGCGCGACTGGATCGTGATGGCGCCTGGCGTGGTGCCGTCGCTGTTCGCGACAGTGATGGCCTGCACCCGGCAGGGCGAAGGCGTGATCGTGCAGCCTCCGGTATACCATCCGTTTTTCTCGGCAGTGACCACCAACGGACGCCGTCTGGTCGAGAATCCGCTTCGTCTGGAAAATGGGCGCTACACGATGGACTTCGATCACCTCGAACAATGCGCTGCCGGGGGCGCGCGTTTGTTGCTGCTCTGTTCGCCACACAATCCGGTCGGCCGCGTGTGGCGCAGCGCAGAGCTGGAAGAAATTCTGCGCATCGCACGGCGTTATGATCTGGCGATACTGTCCGACGAAGTTCATGCCGACCTGGTCTATCCCGAAGCGCGGCACACCGCACTGGCCACGTTGGCGGGTGCTCACGACAGGCTGATCACCGCGGTAGCACCAAGCAAGACTTTCAATATTCCCGGTCTCGGCCTGTCCAGCCTGATCGTGCCCGATCCCGCGCAGCGCGATGCACTCCGGAAAATCTTCGACAGCCTGCATGTGGCCAACACCAATCCGTTCAGCATCGCCGCATTCGAAGCCGCCTACCGCGGCGGAGAAGCATGGCTGGACAGCCTGCTGGTCTATCTGCGCGAGAACCGCGATTTCGTCGGCGATTATCTGCGTACACACTTGCCCGGCATCCGGCTCATCCAGCCCGAAGGCACCTATCTGCTCTGGCTGGATTGCCGCGGTCTGGGCATGAACGATGCAGAACTGCGCGAGTTTTTTGTGCGGCAAGCCGGGGTCGGAATGAATCCCGGAATCTCTTTCGGGCAGGGCGGCAGCGGTTTCATGCGTCTGAACATCGCATCGCCGCGGAATGTGATCTCAGCTGCGTTGCAGCGCATTGCGAATGCACTGCATCCGCCTGGCCCCGCCCGCGCAACACGCTAGATCGCGCAGCTGACGCGGTTGCGCAACTGATCCAGATATTCTTCGACGCTGTCGTGCAGCGACTCGGGTGCAGTGACGATGTCATGTGCGAGCGTGAACAGCGGATAGGCACGCCACTCGAAAAGGTGAAATTTCTCGACCATGTGCAGCGTATGCACCCCTTCGCCGGAGATATCCGACCAGTCGCCGAGCGCCAGTTTCCGCCCCAGCGTATGGTGATGCGAATCCTCGCTGGTGCCGGTCGTGACCAGGTCGCCGAGACCGGCATAGCTGTCGGGCGTGTGCGCCTTCCCGCCCAACGACTGCACGATGCCGGACAACTCTGCGATCGCGGCAACCATAAGGTGCCCGCGCATGTTCCTGCCCAGTTCCAGTTGATCCGACACGCCGAACAGGATCGCGTATACATTCTTCAGTATCACCGACCAGCTCCTGCCGTGCATGTCCGATGCCTGCTGGCAGACCAGCCTGGTGCCGAGGAACAGGCTATGCAGCGTCGAGAAATCTGCAGTTTCGGAAAGCACTGCATCGGCAAAACCGTGCTTGCCGGCCCTGAGTTCTTCCGAGATCATCGGACCGTATAGCACCCCGTAATGATGCCCGCTACCGAACACGTCGTCGAATATCTGCGCCGCGGTCTGCCCGGATTCGTCCAGCCCCTTCGCGATCGTCAGGCACAGGCTGTCTCTGGCGAGGTTGGGAACGATGCGGCCTGCTATCTCGCGGTGCGGATTCACCGGCAGGCAGAACAGGACCACCTGCGCTTCGGCAGTTTCCTGTTCCAGCGTGCTGTGGCGGCCTTTCACCACCGTGCCGAGGTTCCAGATGCGGACATCGTGCCGTTCGGAAAGCAGGTGTTCCATCGCGTGGCCCATTTCGCCGTAGCCCAGAATCAATACACGTATCTTCATCGCGCCACCTCATCAGGATAGGCGGACATTATCCTAAAATTGCCGGTTGCGCGAATAAGGGTTCCGTTCGTCGGAAAATTCACGCAGGACTGGCCCTTCGGTACTGCCTGCCGCCAGGATTAACGGCTATAATTCCCCACCGAAATTGTCGTTGCAAGGAAACCAGATGCCAGCACTTACCGATCAGCAAGCCTATGACTACATCATCAAACTGCTCAACGCCATGAGCAAGGCGGGCGGCTCCGACCTGTTCATCTCCGCCGATTTCCCGCCCAGCATGAAGTCGCACGGCGAAATGCAGCCGATGACCACGCAAAAGCTTACCGGCGACATCACGCGCCAGCTCGCGCATGCGCTGATGAATGAAAGCCAGCGTGCGGAGTTCGAGAAAGAGATGGAATGCAACTTTGCCATTTCCGTTCCGGGCGTTTCGCGTTTCCGTGTCAACGTGTTTGTCCAGCTGCAGAATGTCGGCATGGTCATCCGCACCATCGCGGCCGAGATACCCAACTTCGAAAAGCTCATGCTGCCGGAAGTTCTCAAGGACGTGATCATGAACAAGCGCGGGCTGGTGCTGGTGGTCGGCGGCACCGGTTCGGGCAAATCCACCTCGCTGGCCGCGATGATCGATCACCGCAACCGCACCTCCAAGGGCCACATCATCACGGTCGAGGATCCGGTGGAATACGTGCACCAGTCCCAGAAATCGCTGATTACCCACCGCGAAGTCGGGGTCGATACGCACAGCTGGCATCACGCGCTGAAGAATACGCTGCGCCAGGCGCCGGACGTTATCCTGATCGGCGAGATACGCGATGCGGAAACCATGGAACACGCAATCGCGTTTGCCGAGACCGGCCACCTGTGCCTGGGTACGCTGCATGCGAACAGCACCAACCAGACCCTGGACCGCATCATCAATTTCTTCCCCGAAGAGCGGCGCAACCAGCTGCTGATGGACCTTTCCGCGAACCTGCGCGCACTGATCTCGCAGCGGCTGGTGCGTACCCCGGACGGCAAGGGACGCAGAGCCGCGATCGAAATCCTGCTCAACACGCCGACCATAGCCGACAAGATATTCAAGGGTGATTTCCACGAGATCAAGGAAATCATGGAGAAATCTCGCGAGCTCGGGATGCGCACCTTCGACTGGTCGTTGTTCGAGCTGTACAACGATGGCCATATCGGCTACGAGGAGGCGATACGCAATGCCGATTCGGCGAACGAACTGCGCCTGAACATCAAGCTCAAGAGCAAGCGCGGCGAGCCTGGCGGGGTCTCAGGCGAGTCGACCCTGACTCTGCACGAGTACAAGAGTCCGGAAGAACTGGAAGAAGAACGGAAAAAGGAACTGGCAGCCCAGGAAGAGAAAAAGCGCAAGTACGATGCTGAGCAACTGGCCAAGCTTCAGCAGGAAATGCAGCAGCTGGAGAAGGCAAGGCAGGAAAGTTCTGAGCAACCTGCGGTGCAACAGGATAAAATCCAGCTGGCAATCGATTAACCGTGATGCACGATACAAGCCGGGACCGGCCGGTAGTCACGAAGCGGATCGACGATCAAATTCAAAGGGAAGCATAGATGGGTTACGAAATCAGCCAATTCGACATTTCGGATCGCCAATTGCTGGGAAGCGATCCGCAGCCGAAAACGGCAAAGGCCTCGGATATCGGAGAAGCGAAGGTCACCCGCACTTTTTTCGGCGGGGCCAGGGTCAGGGTGATACGCGAGCAGGACAGGAAGCGCCGTTCATGGCTGTTGACGGTGCTGCTGGCGATCGCAATTGCAATCGTGGCATGGCAGGGGTGGGTGATTATTCTACGGGTGGAAAACGAGCCTCCGCCGGTTCCATTGAGCGATCGGATAATAGTAAGCCCGCCGGTTTTCCGCCCTGCACACATTGCACCCGATCCGCATCCATCCAGCCGCAGACAGGAATCGCTGATCCAGTCCGAAATTGACAGCATGCTGTCGGGCCCGTTGCCGCGGCATCCTCCGCAGGCGTTGAAGGACACTGTGAAAGTGGCCGAAAAGCCGGCCATTTCCGATGCTGGCAAGCCGGCCTCAACAGTGAAGACGACAGCCGCGAATAATACGGCGCTGAAACAGCCCGCGGGACAACAGCAGAGCAACCCGTCGGTTACGATACGGCCTGAAACGAAAATCGTCTCAACGACCAAGTCCGCAGCAAACCAGCAGAATCCGCTTGCTGAACCATCGGTCGGCGGAAGCGCTGCGGCACCGTTGCCGACAGGTAGCGGGCAGCCCACGGGTTCGGCCAAGGCGCAAGAATAAACAGCGCGGCCCGTGTTTGCCGTGACTGCGGCACGCCTGTATGCATCGCAGGGTTTAGCGGATTTTTCGGTTACACGAGAGGTGGGCTATGACAAAGCCGGATCAGACGACGATCAAGGTGCGCGCCTACGAGGACAAAACGGCAGTCGCTGAAGCTCAAAGCAATCTCAGCGAGGAGCAGAATATCGCGCTGGATCTGGTAAAGCGGAATGCACAGCTGCAGGAAGAAAAGAACCGGTCGTTCGAGCTTCAAAAAACAATCGCGCAATTGAAGGAAAGCCTGAAGCTGGAGCAGTCGAGAACGGCAGAGCTGGAAAATGCGCTCGCCGCTCTGGAAGTCCGGCTGACAGAACTGGCCGAACAGGATAACGCCAGCAAGCTCGCCGAGCTGGAAACCAAGGTTATCGCGCTGACCGGCGCGCTTGGCAGGATTTCGGAAATTGCCGCGGAGACTAAAGCCAGCTAGTTTTATCCAGATCGATGATCACCCGATCAGCTCCTGCAATCCATCAATCAGCCGCTCTACATCAAGTTCGCTGACATGCAGATGGGGTGCAACGCGCAGCGAGTTGCCGCGCTGGCTGATGTAGATGTCCCTGGTCCTGAGTTCCGTCACCAGATCCACCGTGCAGGTTTCCGGCAATAGAGCGCCGAACAGGTGCGGGCAGCGCTGATTCTCATCGGGAACACGGCAGCCCAGTTGTTGCAGATGCACCGAGATTTTCGCGTTGATTGACGCGAGCGATGCGGCGATGTTTTCCACACCCCAGATCCTTAATTGCTCCAGTGCGGCAATCGCACCCGGCAGGATGGTCGGGGTGCATTTCTCGCCGACGTCGAAGCGGCGCGCGCCGGGCATGTAGCGATCGGAATACTTTGTCAGCGCGGCGATGTCTTCCGCGTTTTCGCGCGCCAGCCAGGTCTCCTCCAGCGGACGCGCATCGCGCCAGCGTTCCGCCACATACAGCAGGCCGAAACCGTAAGGGCACAGCAGCCACTTGTATCCCGCCGCGACCAGGAAATCCGGCCGGATTTCCTCAAGGGGCAGGGGGCTGGCTCCCAGCGTCTGTGTTGCATCCACGGCCAGGATGCTGCCCGAAGAACGGCAGGCACTGCCGATTTCGTGCAGGTTGATATACGCGCCGTTCATCCAGTGACACGAGGAAATCGCGACTACCCTGACCGATGCATCGATGAATTCCAGTATCGCCCGCGTCCAGTTACCGTCCGCGGGCGCAGGCACCGTAACCAGGACCGCGCCGGTTTCCTGCGCCGTCCTGCGCCAGGGCAGCACAACGCTGGGGAATTCATCGGCAATCACCACTATGCGGTCGCCCGCTTTCAGGTGCGGTTCCACTGCGCGTGCAGCAGTGCTCATGCCGTAGCTCGCTGCAGGTATCACCGCATAGCCATACGCATCGCCGCCGAAAATTTCGGCAGACAGCCGGCGTATTGTTTCTGCATCGTCGAAAAAACTCTGCGGAGTCCGCTCCCAGGGATGGCTCTTGCTGCGTACACCTTCGTGCAGGCGGCGCTGCGATTCATTCAGCAGCGGCGAATTGGACGCGCAATTGAAATAGGCGATGTCGTCGGGGATGTCGAAGAGGTGGCGCTGGGAGGTGAGCAGGGGCATGGCTAGGCTGTCCGGCACATCGATAGAGTCAGGATTGTAGCCTAACGCAATCACCTTCTCCGACACATTGGTTTAAATTGTGATTGCCACAGCGACCGTGGAAATATCAGGACCACTCCTGCGGAATGGACGACTAGAAACGCAATTCCAGCGCATCGCACAGGAAGCGCATGACAGGCTCGGCGTGCTTGAACCGCTCCACCACCAGCGTTCGGAAATTATTCGAGGTCACATCCTTCGCGCTCAATGCTGCAAGGCCGATGAAATCCTTGCGTTTCAGGTCTTCGACCAGCGGATGATCCTTTGCGAAGCCGCGCGGCGCGTTGGCGAGCGCATCGCCGACCAGCGCGAAGTGCTTGTTGAAAGTCCTGTCGTCGCGCGCCTTCATCCATGCCGCGGATTTGTTCACGATGCCCTCGCGTATTCTGAACAGCACATCCGGGTCGGGATGCCACAAACCCGCGGCGACAAAGCATTCGCCGGGTGCGATGTGAACGTAATAGCCGGGCGCATGGATGTCCTTGCCGACCTCGTGGCGAAACTGGATGCCAATGTTGGTCTTGTACGGCGTCTTGTCGCGGCTGAAGCGCAGGTTGCGCTGCACGCGCAGGAGCGAGCCGCCTGCCTTTTTCGGCAGCGCACGGAAATGCGGCGAGATCGCGGACAGCTCAATGGCCATGTCGGAAATGAATTCCAGCGCAGGCTCGCGCACCAGGTCCTCGTAGTCCTGCTTGTGCGCTTCGAACCACTCGCGGCGGTTGTTGTCCGCGAGGGAAGAGAGGAAGGCGAAGGTGGGTTTGGTGAAGTAACGGTCAGCCAGGGTCATAGCCCAACCATCGTGGCGACCGGATCGAGCTTGCGTACCATCTGCAGCAGCTCCATCCCTTCGATCGCCGCGGGGTCGTATTTGACCATCAGAGCATGGCTGTGCGAGTGATGGCTGAATTCTGCACAGTCCACCCCGATACGGCCCTCCAGCCATTTAGTTATTCTGGTTTTATCCTGCGCTTCGAGTTCCGGGTGTACATGGATAATCATGTCAGCAGTGTTCATGATCTTCTCCTTACGTTCAGGGAAAAGGAAAGGACGGGCACATCTGCCGCATCCGCAAAATATTGTATGCCTGTCACGGGAGAATAAAAATAGATGACTGCAGTAGGGTTGTTGTGTGCGAGAGATTAATCCTTGCCTGAGCATCTTGATTGTTGTGGTGAAGTAACGATCATATTCCCATGCAACGGCTTGATCGTGTTAATAAACTATGGTTTTGGCGTTATCATTCCGCCAGCTCCGGCGCGATGAACAGGACGGCTGGCGGCTGCATGTGCTCAATCCTGCCTATCCCGATGCGGCCATCTCCGGTCTGGATGCGATCCGCGGCGTGGTAACCCACAGGAAAAAGCCTGGCTCACGAAAATCCGTCAAATTCTTCGTGGAAGATCATCCCGGTGACGTGGCTGTTCTGCTACGCAGTTGAAACTACAGAAAGCAGCTGAACCGATATGCAGAATGCGAAGCTGCCCCTTTTATTAAACATCCAAATCAAAACCGCCGGGGGTTGCCCGGCAGCAAGTTACTTTTTCTTGCTTCGCCAAAGAAAAAGTAACCAAAAAGAAGGCGACCCCGGTTTGCCGCCCACTTCGTGGGTACCCTGCGTTGCTCGACTGGTCAGGCGGCTGCGGAACTCGCGCTAGGCGCTCAGACAGTCCTCGCCGAACCCCCCTGACCAGCCTGCGCTACTCGGCGGCGCACAGGGGATAGAAATTCAAAGCCTGAAATCGCAGGGTGGGCAACTTGTTGCCCACCAGACTTAGCAAAAATTATGGCCTGTTCCGGATTGTTCGGATAAAAACACGCTTACGCAAATCGCTTCCACGTTCCTCAATAGTCCATTATTGAACTGCATAAACTTCTTTACGCATTTCTTTCCAAAGCAGGTCGAATTTTTCCAGATTGATCGTCATGAATTGATCGTCATGACGAGATTATTACACCAGCCTCTTCAACTGATACAACCTCTCCAGCGCTTCCTTCGGGCTGAGGTCATCCGGCTGCAGATCACGCAGCGATTGCAACACCGGATGCTCCTCCGGTTCTTCCGGTTCGACAACAGTCTTGTGGTCGAACAGGTCGCCCTGCGGATTCTGTGCGGCGCTGTTCTGCTCAAGCTTGAGCAGCTGTTTCTTCGCAGCACGGATCACGTCGTTCGGCACGCCGGCCAGCGCGGCGACCTGCAGGCCGTAACTCTGGCTGGCTGCGCCTTCGTTGACGCTGTGCAGGAACACGATGCTGTGCTGGTGTTCGATCGCAGCGAGGTGGACGTTGGACAGTTGCGCGAATTCTTCCGACAGCCGGGTCAGTTCGAAATAATGGGTCGCGAACAGCGTGTAGCTGCGGTTCCTTTCCAGCAAGTGGCGCGCGATCGCGTAGGCGAGCGCTAGGCCGTCGAAGGTGCTGGTGCCGCGCCCGATCTCGTCGACCAGCACCAGGCTCTGTTCCGTGGCGTTGTGCAGGATGTTGGCGGCTTCGGTCATCTCGACCATGAACGTCGATCTCCCGCTGGCGAGGTCGTCCGATGCGCCGATGCGGGTGAATATCTGGTCGATCTCGCCGAGCACGGCCGTTTGCGCCGGCACGAAACAGCCGACATGCGCGAGCAATGCGATCAGCGCGACCTGGCGCATGTAGGTGGATTTGCCGCCCATGTTCGGGCCGGTGATCAGCAGCATGCGGCGCTTTTCGTTCAGCGTGGTGTCGTTCGAAGTGAAGGTGTCGACCTGTGCTTCTACGACCGGATGGCGGCCCTTCGTTATGCTGATCTGCGGGTCGTCGGAAAACTGCGGCGCACTGAAATTCAGCGTAGCGGCTCTTTCTGCAAATGTGGCGAGCACATCAAGTTCGGCAATCGCGGCGGCTATGCGCTGCAGTTGCGGGATGAACGGTGCGAGTTGATCCAGCAGCTGCTCGTAGAGGAACTTCTCGCGCGCCAGCGCGCGTTCGTTCGCGGACAGCGCCTTGTCCTCGAATGTCTTCAGCTCCGGCGTGATGTAGCGTTCGGCGTTTTTCAGCGTCTGCCGGCGGCGGTAGTCGTCGGGCACGTTGGCGCTATGCGCCTGACTTACCTCGATGTAAAAACCGTGCACGCGGTTGTATTCAACCTTGAGCGCGGCGATGCCGGTGCGCGCGCGTTCGCGTGTTTCCAGCGCGAGCAGGAAATCGCCGCAGTTGGTCTGGATGCCGCGCAGCTCGTCCAGTTCGGCGTCGTACCCGTCCGCTATCACGCCGCCTTCGCGCAACACCGAGGAAGGTTCGGCACGCAGTGAGTCTTTGAGAATGGAAACCAGCAGGGCATCGGCCTGCAGCGCATCTGTCAGCGTATTGATCAGCGGCGCTGCGCAGGCTGCCAGCGTCTCATGAAGCTGCGGCATCTTTGTGAGCGTATCGCGCAAACCGGACAGGTCGCGCGGACGCGCGCTGCGCAATGCGATGCGGGCAGTGATGCGCTCCACGTCGACGCAGGGTTTGAGGTGTTCGTGTACCGGGTGGAACAACTCGCCGAGTTTGTTGACTGCATCGAGTCTTTCATTCAGTACGGCGCGGTCGCGCAGCGGGTGATGCAACCAGTGGTGCAACAGGCGGCTGCCCATGTTGGTCGCACAACGGTCCAGCTGTGACAGCAGCGTGGGTGCCGCTTCGCCGCGCAGCGTCTGGGTGATTTCCAGGTTGCGCCGCGTCGCGGCATCCATGCGCACATATCGGTCCGCGTTGTATACCTGAACGCCGCGGATATGACTGATGGCCCGGCCCTGCGTGAGCCTGGCATAACCGAGCAGCGCACCGGCCGCTTCCAGCCCGACGGTGAAGTCATTGCAGCCGAATCCGGCCAGATCGAGCGTGGCGAACTGCTGGCACAGCGCGCGCCGTGAAGCTTCAAGATCGAAATGCCAGTCCGGCAGCGCCTTGACCGGAGCATTGCTGGGCGGCACATCGCCATTCTCGGTGTGCAGGATTTCGGAAGGCTGCAGCCGTTCCAGTTCGGCGGCCAGGTTCTCCGGTCTGGTTTCGCTGACGAAGAACCGGCCCGAAGCCAGGTTCAGCCAGGCCAGGCCCAGTTTGCCGTGATGCTCGTGCAGCGCCAGCAACAGGCTGTCGCGCTTCTCTTCCAGCAGCGCGGAATCGGTCACGGTGCCGGGTGTCACGATGCGAACCACCTTGCGTTCTACCGGCCCCTTGCTTGCTGCAGGATCGCCGATCTGCTCGCAGATCGCTACGGATTCGCCCATCTTCACCAGCCGTGCCAGATATTGTTCGGCGGCGTGGTAGGGCACCCCGGCCATCTTGATCGGCGCGCCATTGGATGCACCGCGCTGGGTCAGCGTGATATCGAGCAGTCCGGCCGCGCGCACTGCATCGTCATGGAACAGCTCGTAGAAATCGCCCATGCGGTAAAACAGCAGCATGTCGGGATGTTCCGCCTTGATGCGCAGGTATTGCTGCATCATCGGTGTGTGCTTTGAACTGGAATTTGTGAGGCTCATTTTTCGCGGGGAAATGGCTGGGTTCTATCGTGATTTAAAGTTATCATGCCGGTACAGAAGTGGAAAGCGAAGTTTGATCGAAACGATACAGGCTTCCGCAATTGGAAGGGTAATCGATGCGCGACATTCAGCACCCGCTGAAAATATTCCTGATTTTGCTAGCCTTTATTTTTCTGGTCGAGTTGAGCATTATGTACATGCTCGCCATAGTCGAGGACAAACCCACAGTCGACTGGAAAGAAGCAATTCTCGATGCGACCCTGCTGACCGGGCTGTGCATTCCGTTCTTTTGGTATTTCGTCACCAGGCCACTGAAACATGCGCTGGAACTGGAAAGCCTCAAGTCGCACAAGATCCTGGAAATGGCTGCTGAAGGAATCGTCAGCATTGATACTGAAGGCAAATTGCTGTCCTTAAATCAAGCCGCACAGAAGATATTCGGATTTGGCGAGGAGGAGGTAATCGGAAAGAATGTCTCGATGCTGATGCCGCCGCCGCACCGCGAGAATCACGACAACTATCTGTCGCGCTATCTGTTGACCGGAGAGGCGCATGCAATCGGCAAAACCATGGAATTGGAGGGGCGGCGCAAGGATGGCATTGCATTCCCGCTGGAATTGTCGATATCCGAGATCAAGTACGGTAATGCTCACTTTTTTACCGCGGTTATGCGCGACATCAGCGAGCAGAAACTCGCGCTAAAGCGCATCGAGCAATTGGCTCACTACGACGAGCTTACACACTTGCCGAACCGCAGCCTGTTTTACGACCGGCTCAGACAGGCCATCTCCCAGGCGAAACGCAGCAAGAGCAGTATTGCGCTGTTTTACATCGATCTGGACGGTTTCAAGAAAGTAAACGACACCAAGGGACACCACATAGGGGACTTGCTGCTGAAGCAGACGGCCGAACGTTTGCGCCTTTGCGTTCGGGAAAGCGACACGCTGGCGCGCATCGGCGGCGATGAGTTCACGGTTCTGCTGAACGATGCTCATGAGCGTGAACATGTCGAGATGATGGCGAATAAAATCATCAACTCCATCGATCAAACGTTCAATCTGGAAGGATTGACAGCGCGTATTGGCGCGAGTATCGGAATTTCGCGCTATCCCGACGATGCGCAAACGGTCGGCACCTTGCTGATTGTGGCCGACAAGGCCATGTATGCCGCCAAGGCGGCGGGCAAGAACACTTTCCGATTCGGTTCTTCCGGAGATTCGACCGGGGTGTATTCGATACCTAAGCGCGTTTAGCCCTGAGCGCTATTTCCCTTTCAATCCCGCAGTCAGGTGCGGCGCCATCACTTTTAACAACAGCGGGTGGATGTCGGGATTGCCCGCGCACAGGTGGCCGGTCTGCAGGAATGTGTCCGAGCCGTGCAGGTCGCTGACCATGCCGCCGGCTTCGGTGACCAGAAGCGTGCCCGCCGCGATGTCCCAGGGCTTCAGCCCGGTTTCGAAGAAGCCGTCGTAACGGCCGGCCGCTGTCCATGCCAGATCCAGCGCGGCAGAGCCCGGACGGCGCAGACCGGCGGTCTGCTGCATCAGTTCCCTGAAGATCGCGAGGTAGGCATCGATGTGTTCGAAGCGGGTGTAGGGGAAGCCGGTGCCGATCAGGCTGTCGGCAAGATGCAGACGCTTGCTTACGCGCAGGCGCTTGTCGTTCAGGAATGCGCCGCGTCCGCGCGTCGCGGTGAACAGTTCATTCTTGGTGGGGTCGTACACCACGGCCTGGGTGATGATGCCCTTGTGTTGCAGCGCGATGGATACCGAAAATTGCGGAATGCCATGCAGGAAGTTGGTCGTGCCATCCAACGGATCGATGATCCACATGAAATCCGATTCGCCTTGGCTGCCGCTCTCTTCTGCTAGAATCTCGTGATCCGGATACGCATCCAGCAGGGTCTGGATGATGGTTTGCTCGGCGGCGCGATCCACTTCACTGACGTAATCCGCATGGGATTTTTTGCTGATGGTGAGATGGTCTATCTTGTCCGCGGAGCGCTGGATCAGATTGCCGGCGCGGCGTGCGGCCTTCACCGCGATGTTGAGCATGGGATGCATGGTTGCCTTAAGTTTAATGAGCGGTAATGAGCGGTCGGAAGATTCCGGACGCGCATTTTAGTTGGAATCACGTTTTGAATAAACAAAATCATTTCGGCAACATCCGCGTGGTGCTCAGTCATACCACCCATCCGGGCAACATCGGCGCGGCCGCGCGCGCGATGAAGACCATGGGTTTGCGTCACCTGTACCTTATCAATCCGCGTCTCTTCCCGGATCCGCAGGCCGATGCGATGGCGGCGGGTGCCGATGACGTGCTGAGAGAGGCGGTTGTGTGCAGTTCGATCGACGAAGCTCTGCATGGCGTGGCGTATACGGTTGCGATGACCGCGCGTTTGCGCGACATTTCGATGGAGGTGAAAACCCCGCGCGACGCGATGCCGCTGGTGCTGCAGCAGGCCGCCACGCAGCCCGTTGCATTGCTGTTCGGCACCGAGATGTCCGGCCTGACCAACGAGGAGATCGGAAAGGCGCAGCTGCTGGTGAACATTCCAGTCCATCCGGAATTTTCGTCGCTGAATATCGCGGCTGCGGTGCAGGTGATCTGTTACGAACTGGTCGTTTCAGCGCAAAATTATCTGCCGAATGCGCCTGAAATCCATCCTGCATCGCATGAGCAGGTGGAAGGTTATTTCGCCCATCTCGAAAAGACCCTGTTCGAAATCGGGTTCCTGACCACACAAAATCCCGCCCGGCTGATGCAGCGTCTGCGCCGCCTGTATGCACGGGCCAGGCTGGAGCAGGAGGAAATCAATATCCTGCGCGGAATATTGAGTATCGCCACCGAGTATAATGCGCGCCTCAGGGCACGCTACCAGCGAGAGCATAAGGATGTTTAAGAATATTCGGGAAGACATAACAAGCGTATTCGACCGAGATCCGGCCGCGCGCAGTACTTTCGAAGTGCTGACCTGCTATCCCGGCCTGCATGCACGCATCATCCACCGCATGTCGAACAACCTGTGGCACGCCAACCTGAAATGGCTGGCGCGTTTTCTGTCGCATATTGCGCGGTGGTTTACCGGTATCGAGATTCATCCGGGGGCGACCATCGGGCGGCGTTTCTTCATCGATCATGGCATGGGCGTGGTGATCGGCGAGACCGCCGAAATCGGCGACGACGTCACGCTATATCACGGCGTCACGTTGGGCGGTACATCATGGAAGGAAGGCAAGCGCCACCCTACACTCGGCAACGGCGTGGTAGTCGGGGCCGGGGCCAAGATACTCGGACCGATCAGCATCGGCGCCGGTGCAAAGATCGGTTCCAATGCAGTGGTGGTAAAGGATGTCCCATCCGGCGCGACCGCGACCGGCATTCCGGCGCGCATCCTCGATGAGGAAAAAAAGAACGCCGCTGCCGGTTTCAATGCTTACGGCATCGGCAACGACCAGAACGACCCGGTCAACAAGGCCTTGCACGGCCTGATCGGGCATAGCGTCACAGTAGACCAGCGCATCGAATTCATACTCAAACAACTCGAAAAAATGGGTGTGCCGGTTGACGAAGAGCGTGCCACGGCGGACAAATTCGATCCCAATCACCTGAACAAGATTGTTGACTAGAAAATTCAGGTATTCTATTATCCCCACTCATAAAATGTAGGCTGATACAAACGGCTGCTTTTAACCTTATCAACGACTGGGAGATGACATGCGATTGACCACCAAAGGACGTTTTGCCGTGACTGCAATGGCTGACCTGGCGATGCGCGGCGGTAAAGCGCCTGTGACGCTGGCAGCCATCAGCGAAAGGCAGAAGATTTCCCTTTCCTATCTCGAGCAATTGTTTGGCAAACTGCGCAGGAACAATATCGTCGAAAGCGTGCGCGGACCCGGTGGCGGCTATTATCTGGCCCGGCCAAGCAACCAGATCTCGATTGCGGAAATCGTGATCGCGGTGGACGAGCCGCTGGATGCGACCAAGTGCGGCGGCCTGGGCAACTGCCAGGGCGATCAGCAGCCCTGTATCACTCACGATCTGTGGACCGGCCTGAACGCGAAGATATATGGCTACCTGGAAGAAGTCTCGCTGCAGCAGCTGGTCGACAACCACTCCCGGCGCAACAGCGAAACCGCTTCCATTTCGCTGAAGAAGATGGTCAAGCCGGAGAATGTCCCGGCATAACGCTCCCCGGGCAGGTGGTGGTAATCCACGAACATCACCTTTCCGGCAGCGTGCAATCGCATTGATGCACCGGCATCTGCCGGTTAGAATCCTTCCCTCAGCAGCACCAGCCGACCATTCAGTTGTTGTTCCCATTCCGCCGGATCATGGCAATTCGGATTGGATCGTCGTCGCGTGTGCCTTTCCAACGCAAATCGCCATAAAGGTCGCATGAACATGTTAAAACTCTGGCATCGCATATCAAACCGCTGGCTGTATCTCGCGGCGACACTGTTTGCCGGGGGTCTGATGGCGTTTGCGCTGTATCTGCAATACGTCAAGCATCAGGATCCCTGCCCGCTGTGCATGGTGCAGCGCCTGGTGTTCATCGCGATACTGGCGGTATGTGCAGTCGCCACATTGCACGGGCCGAAACGTCTTGGCGAGCGCATCTACGCGGCGCTGATCGTGCTGCTTTCGCTGACCGGCGTTGCTGTCGCTGCACGGCATATCTGGATCCAGCACCTGCCCGCGGACCAGGTGCCCGCCTGCGGACCGGGCCTGGATTACATGCTGGATACCATGCCGCTGTCCAATGTGCTGAAATCGCTGATGCACGGCTCCGGCGAATGTGCTGCAAAAGGCTGGACTTTCCTGACGCTGAACATTCCCGAGTGGTCGCTGCTGTGCTATCTGGGGCTGGGCCTGTGGGCGGTGCTGATCGCGCTCAGGCCGAATGCGAAATAGGGATTATTCCGCAAGCACGGTGTGCATGCTGTTGCGCTCGCTGATGCGCGAGAACCATTTGGCCAGATTCGGGTGCGCGCTGCGCCAGTCGCGTTCCGGCTGGCGCAGGTCCAGATAGATCAGCGCGCTGGCCAGCGCCAGGTCGGCCAGCGTGATCGCCGAACCCTCGCACCATTCATTACGTCCAAGTTGATCCGAGGCAAAGACCAGCGCGCGCGAAATTGCTTCGTTGTTGCGGTCGATGTTGTCGGCCAGCTGGTGTTCCGCGTCGCGCATCCGTTCGGTGCGCACCACCACGGCCGAATCCATGATGCCGTCCGCGAGCGCCTCCCAGCGTTTCACGCGCATCCGCGCCAGCGCGTCGTTGCGCGGAATCAGTATCGGGGTATCGTTCAGCGCGTCCGCATATTCGGCGATCACCGGCGAATCGAACACGCAGGTCTCGTTATCCAGTATCAGCGCAGGAATCCGGCCGAGCGGATTGACGCGCGCCACCTGGCTGCCCGGTTCGCGGGGCGGGTCGACCAGATAGTCGTGGGCAATGTGCTTCTCCAGCATGACCAGGCGCACCTTGCGCACATAGGGGCTGGTATTGGTGCCAAGCAGTATCATGAAGTTTCTCCGGTAAGGGCTTGCCGGATTCGGCAAGAATGTTTTGTATAGTCCGGCTATTGTCGGGCAGGACAGACAGCAAGTCCATAGACGACGGAATCACTGGTCGCGCAGAGGGGAATAATTTCCGGGGATCAACGGTAGTGGTGTACTTGGCGTCTTTTAGCATCTATGATTGCAGCCAGGTTAATTCGATCAGCTGCTCAGCCATCCCTCCCAGTACTCATGGCATCTTCGCTTAATTCAGACACACTCGCTGCTTCACCGATCGATGCCACCCAGCGGGTGGTCAAGGTGCGGCGCGACTACAATACCTGGGTTGCCAACGAAACGCTGGAAGATTATGCGCTGCGCTTTACACCCCGTTCATTCCGCAAGTGGTCGGAACTGCGCGTTGCCAACACTGCGCTGGGGGCTGCTTCATTCCTGGTGCTGGAAGCCGTCGGCGGCACGATCACGATCAACTACGGTTTCACCAATGCGTTCTGGGCAATATTGACGGTCGGCCTGATCATATTCCTGACCGGGATGCCGATCAGCTATTACGCGGCAAAATTCGGCGTCGACATGGACCTGCTGACGCGCGGTGCCGGTTTCGGATATATCGGTTCAACCATCACCTCGTTCATCTACGCGTCGTTTACCTTCATCCTGTTCGCGCTCGAAGCGGCGATCATGGCCTACGCGCTCGAGATGTTTTTCCATGTCCCGCTCTACCTGGCATACCTGCTGAGCGCGCTGGTGGTGATTCCTCTGGTCACGCACGGCATCACGCTGATCAGCCGGATACAGATGCTGACGCAGCCGCTGTGGATTTTGCTGATGCTGTTGCCGCTGGTGATGGTATTGCACAAGGAGCCGCATCTGCTGTCGGACTTGCTGGATTTTGGAGGAAGGGCCGACACCTCCCGTTTCAACATCTACCTGTTCGGATCGGCAATGGCGGTCGGTGTCGCGCTGATCACTCAGATCGGGGAGCAGGTCGACTACCTTCGCTTCATGCCGGAAAAAACCCCGGAAAACAGCGCCCGCTGGCATGCCGGCGTTCTGATAGCGGGGCCCGGCTGGGTTGTGATTGGCATCCTGAAAATGCTCGCTGGCGCAATGCTTGCATTCCTTGCCATACGCTACGGTTTCGCCTGGAACGAGGCCAACAATCCGACGCAGATGTACCAGCTGGCCTACACCTATGTGTTCGACAACCAGAACCTGGTGATGGTCGCCACGGTGCTGTTTGTCTGCGTATCGCAAATCAAGATCAACATGACCAATGCCTATGCGGGTTCGCTGGCTTGGTCGAATTTCTTTGCGCGCCTGACGCACAGCCATCCGGGGCGCGTGGTATGGATGGTGTTCAACGCGCTGATCGCAGTGATGCTGATGGAACTGAACGTGTTCCAGGCGCTGGGGCAGGTGCTGGCACTTTATTCGAATATCGCGATCTCGTGGATCGCCGTCGTGGTTGCCGACCTGGTCATCAACAAGCCGCTGGGTTTCAGCCCGCCCGGCATCGAGTTCAAGCGGGCATTCCTTTACGACATCAATCCGGTCGGCGTGGGGGCGATGGGGCTGGCTTCGCTTCTTTCCATTTCCGCATTCTTCGGCGCATTCGGCGTGCAGGCGCAGGCATTTTCGGCATTCATCGCGCTGATCACCGCGCTGGTCGCGTCGCCGCTGATCGCGTGGTACACGCGCGGCAAATACTACATCGCGCGCGACACGGGACATGTTGCCGCGAAACCGGAGTCATCCTCGCGTTGCTGCATTTGTGAACGGCAATACGAACCCGAAGACATGGCGCATTGCACCGCGTACCGGGGAAATATCTGTTCGCTGTGCTGCACGCTGGATGCGCGCTGCAATGACATCTGCAAACCGGCAGAAACCCGGATCGGAATCCAGGCCTCGCAATTGATCAGGAGACTGCTCCCTGAAATGCTGTGGCGGCCGCTTGAAACCGGACTGGGGCATTTCCTGCTGCTGATGGCGGCGATCATCACGCTGCTGGCCGCCACGCTCGGGTTGATCTACTACCACCAATATACGCTGGTCGGAAACGTGCCCGCGCTGGTGCCGCAGATGGAATTGCTGTTCATCAAGATATTCGCCGCACTGGTTTTCCTTGGCGGCATTGTTGCGTGGTGGCTGGTATTGACCAGTGAAAGCAGACGGGTTGCGCAGGAGGAATCGAACCGGCAAACCAGCCTGCTGATGCAGGAAATCGAATCCCACCAGCGCACCGACGAACAGCTGCAGAAAGCAAAACGGGATGCCGACCGGGCCAACCTGGCCAAGAGCCGCTACATCATCACCATCAGTCATGAACTGCGCACGCCGCTGAACAGCATCCTCGGCTACGCGCAGATACTCGATGCCGACGAATCGGTGCCCGCCCATCGCAAGCAGGCGGTCGGGGTGATCCGCCGCAGCGGCGACCACCTGCTGTCGCTTATCGAGAGCACGCTGGACATTGCCCGTATCGAAGGCGGGCGCCTGAAACTGGACGTGAAGCCCCAGCATTTCGCGGATTTCATCCAGCAGATCGTGTACATGTTCGAATTGCAGGCGCTCAACAAGGGCCTGGAATTCTTCTACCAGCCCGAGGCCGGGTTGCCGTTTGCGGTCCGCGCCGACAAGCGGCGTCTCGGGCAGATTCTGATCAACATGCTGAGCAATGCGGTCAAGTTCACCGAAAGCGGCGGGATTATCTTTCGCGTGAAGTATGCTCGCGAGATGGCGATTTTCGAGATCGAGGACAGCGGCCCGGGAATATCGGCGGAAGAGCTCGAGCATATCTTCGAGCCGTTCGCGCGCGGCAATACCCAGTCCAGCGGAACCGGGGTGGGACTGACCATCAGCAAGATGCTGACGGATCTGATGGGCGGGGAACTGTCCGTCAGAAGCACGCTCGGGGTCGGCAGCACTTTCCAGGTGCGGCTGTTCCTTCCCGAGGTGCGCGCTTTTGTCCCGGTTGAAGAGACGCAGCGCGTGCGCCATCGCGTTGGCTATAACGGCGAACGCCGCAGGGTCCTGATCGTCGACAACGAAAAGGCGGACCGGGAATTGCTGGCCAGCATACTGGCACCGCTCGGATTCGAGCTGATGGAGGCCGAGTCCGGAACGGATTGCCTGACTATGCTGCCGGCGTTCGACCCACACCTGATCCTGATGGATCTTGCGATGCCCGGCATCGACGGTTGGGAAACGATACGCCGCATCCACAGCCAGAAAAATTTCCAGCCAAAGATCGCGATTGTCTCGGCCAATGCATTCGACAAGGAACTGGAGAATGATGTCGGCATTCCACCCGAAGACTTTATCCTCAAGCCGGTACAGGTCGACGAATTCATCGAATGGGTCGGGCTGCAGCTTGATATCGAGTGGCTTTTTCACGAGCCTGTTGCCGAATTGGCCGGGCCTGCCGACCTGCATCATGCCGGGCTTGATTATCCGTCCGGAGAGATCCTGCGGGAGCTGGCGGAACTGGCTTCGATCGGATATGTCCGGGGTATCCTGAAAAAGATCGAGGAAATCGAGGCAGCGGGCCAGCTTCATGCAGAATTTGCCCAGCTCGCTCGAAGGTTTGTCGGACAGTTCCAGCTTGACGCGCTGTCCCGCCTGATCAGGGAGGGTTTGGCGGGTGCCTAAAAATATTCTTGACCATCGCGCATTGGATGTCGTGCTGGTAGTGGACGACATACCGGAGAACCTGTTGATGCTGCATGACGCGCTGGATGAGGCGGGCTACACCGTGCTGGTCGCAACCAACGGTGAAAGCGCGATCAAGAGCGCGCGCCAGGGAGTGCCCAATATCATACTGCTTGATGCGATGATGCCGGGTATGGACGGATTCGAGGTTTGCCGAAGACTGAAGGCCGATTACGCGACCCAGCACATACCGGTGATCTTCATGACCGGTCTGACCGAGACTGAACATGTGGTGGCGGCTTTCGACGCAGGTGGAACCGATTACGTGACCAAGCCGCTCAAGCCGCCCGAGGTGCTGGCCCGGATGGCCTCGCATCTGCAGCGCGCCCGCGCGACCGACCAGGCGCGCACCGCGCTGGATGCATTCGGGCAGGGGTCGGTCGCGATCATGCCGCAGGACGGCGCGCTGGTCTGGCAGACACCGCTGGCAAGACGAATGTTGCGGGATTACTTCGGGGAACTGGACGAACGGGCGCCGCAACTGATGATGGACTGGATCGGCAGCATCGCTGCCTCGCGCGCTACAGGAGACGAACCGGCGACGCTTAAAGTGGTGTGCGATGGCAAGCAGCTGATCGTGACATTTTCCTCTCAGACCGATGAGGGGGAATGGCTGCTGATGCTGCGCGAGGAATCCGACGTCGCGCAGATGGAAATCCTGATGGCGGCTTTCAAGCTGACCATGCGCGAAGCGGAAGTGCTTTACTGGCTGGTCAAGGGCAAGACCAGCCGCGACATCGGCAGCATCCTCGGGACCAGTCCGCGTACCGTGAACAAGCACCTCGAACACGTTTTCGAAAAACTAGGCGTGGAAACACGCACCGCTGCTGCTGCCCGCGCCATTGACAAGATACGCGGCAATATTCCCAGGAATGTCGCCAGTTAATTCCTCAAGTTAATCCCCGCCGTTAACACAACCTGACGGAAACAACAGCGCCGTTTGTTTCCGCCAACCGGGCGACCAGACCCCGGCGGCAATTTCTCCTGCACCCCTCCCGCACAAGCATAGCCCGGCATCCCGTCGCGGCGTACGCAATCTGACGTATGTGCCGGAAATCATAACGCCACTAATCTGGCGCCGTAACAAAGGGGGCCGGGTTGCACCAGCAGCCCTGGTGATTTAACCGAGAATTTTTCAATATTTTAGGAGTCTTGCTATGAATACCCGTCGCACATTCATCAAATCCGTGAGCGCGCTGGCTGCAGGCCTGGCACTCATGACCGGGAGCCTGATGGCACAGGCCGCCGGCAAGCCGCCGATCAAGGTCGGCATCCTGCATTCGTTGTCCGGCACCATGGCCATTTCCGAGACCGCGCTGAAGAACATGGCGCTGATGACCATCGATGACATCAACAAGCACGGCGGCGTGCTGGGACGCAAGCTGGAGCCGGTGGTGGTCGATCCGGCTTCCAACTGGCCGCTGTTTGCGGAGAAGGCGCGCGAACTGCTGGCCAAGGACAAGGTAGCGGTGGTGTTCGGCTGCTGGACTTCGGTTTCCCGCAAATCCGTGCTGCCGGTGTTCAGGGAACTGGACGGCCTGCTGTTCTATCCGGTGCAGTACGAGGGCGAAGAGCTGGAACGCAATGTGTTCTACACCGGTGCAGCGCCCAACCAGCAAGCGATTCCGGCTGTTGAATACCTGATGAGCAAGGACGGCGGCAGTGCCAAGCGCTTCGTGCTGCTCGGCACCGACTATGTCTACCCGCGCACCACAAACAAGATCCTGCGCGCATTCCTGCACAGCAAAGGCGTGGCTGATTCCGACATCATGGAAGAGTACACACCGTTCGGCTTCAGCGATTACCAGACCATCATCGCGAAGATCAAGAAGTTCGCTTCCGAAGGCAAGAAGACCGCGGTTATCTCGACCATCAACGGTGATTCCAACGTGCCGTTCTACAAGGAACTCGGCAATCAGGGCATAAAGGCCAAGGATTTGCCGGTGGTCGCATTCTCGGTGGGTGAAGAAGAGCTGCGCGGCGTCGACACCAAGCCGCTGGTCGGTCAGCTGGCCGCATGGAACTACTTCATGACCCTGAACAACCCGGTCAATAAGGCATGGAAGAAAGAGTGGGCTGCGTACGTGAAAAAACACAATTTGCCTGAGCCGGCGCTGACCAACGATCCGATGGAAGCGACCTGGGTCGGCATTCATATGTGGGCGCAGGCTGTCGAGAAGGCCGGCACCACCGATGTGGACAAGGTGATCCCGGCGGTCGGCGGCCAGAAATTCAAGGCACCGGATGGATTCACGATCGAAATGGACCCGAAGAACCACCATCTGCACAAGCCGGTATTCGTCGGCGAAGTCAGGGCTGATGGCCAGTTCAACGTAGTCTGGAAAACACCCGGACCGATCAAGGCGCAACCCTGGAGTCCGTACATCCCCGGTAATGACAAGAAGAAGGACGAGCCGGATCCTAAGTAATCACTGACGTTATCTTGCTGTTGCCGTTGCGGTCTCTGCAACGGCAGCTCCGAGAGCTGTTTTGCCGGCATTAGGGATTAATTTCGGCACAACCGCTTTTTTGGGCAATAAATGAACATCACAAAATATATCGCGCAAGCAATTCTGGTCGGGCTGATGTTCGCCGCCGGGGCTGCACATGCGCTGACCGAACAGGACATGATGGCTCTGTCGTCCGGCGACAACGATCAGCGGATCGCGAAACTGGCCACCGTGGTGACGGCCGGTGACGCTTCGGTGATCCCGTTCCTGAACAGCCTGGAGAATGACGAGGTCAAGTACACCGGAAAAAAAGTCTATATCGTCAACGACAAAGGCACGGTCGATGCGGCCACCGGCCTCGCGGTGGCACTGCCGGACGATGCGCAGGACGTGATCAACAACAACCGCATGCGCAACAAGCTGGATGCGGCGATCGCCGCGCTGAACCTGGAATCCACGGATGCGGCGGTGCGCCTGCAGGCGGCAAAAACCCTGAGCCAGTCCGATGCCGGCGAATCGACGCTGGCGCTGGTAAAGAAGGCGGAAAAGATCGAGAAGAATCCCGAGGTTCATGAACTGCTGGTCGAGATTCGCGCCAGCATCGAGCTGCTCAGCGGCGATCCGGCAGTGCGGATGCAATCGGCACGCGATCTGGCAGGCAGCACCAGTTCGGACGTGAAGGATCTGCTTGCGAGCCGCCTGCTGCCCGGCGGCGAGACTGACCCGGATGTGCGCAAGGTGATCGCCGCCGCGATGCATACCATAGACAAACGCCTGTCCTATTACGAAGCGGCTGGCACGGTGTTTACCGGACTCAGCCTCGGCAGCGTGCTGTTGCTTGCGGCGCTGGGCCTTGCGATCACCTATGGCCTGATGGGCGTGATCAACATGGCGCACGGCGAGATGATGATGCTGGGCGCCTATGCGACCTACGTGGTGCAGAACCTGTTCCGCCACTACCTGCCGCAATGGTTCGATGCCTACGTGATTGTTGCGATCCCGGTTGCATTCGTCGTGACCGGGCTGGTCGGCATCGCGCTGGAGCGCACCGTGATACGCCATCTGTACGGCCGGCCGCTGGAAACCCTGCTGGCGACCTGGGGGATCAGCCTGATCCTGATGCAGCTGGTGCGCACGCTGTTCGGCGCGCAGAACGTCGAAGTGGAAAACCCCGGCTGGATGTCCGGCGGTGTGCACCTGGCCTCCAATCTGGTGCTGCCCTACAACCGCATCACCATCATCCTGTTCGCGTTCGCGGTGCTTCTGCTGGTGTGGGGGCTGCTCAACAAGACGCGCCTCGGCCTGTTTGTCCGGGCCGTCACGCAGAACCGCAAGATGGCCGGCTGCGTCGGCGTCAATACAGCGCGCATCGATGCCTGGGCATTCGGACTGGGCTCCAGCATTGCCGGCCTGGCCGGCGTCGCGCTGTCGCAGATCGGCAACGTGGGTCCGGACCTCGGCAAGACTTACATCGTGGACTCGTTCATGGTCGTGGTGGTGGGCGGGGTCGGGCAGCTGGCCGGCACTGTCTATGCAGGGCTGGGCCTGGGGATCATCAGCAAGTACATGGAAGGATTCACCGGTCCGGTCATGGCCAAGATCATTGTGCTGGTCATCATCATTATCTTCATACAGAAACGTCCCCAGGGCATATTTGCGCTGAAGGGCCGTTCGGTGGATTGAGGTCTATATGTCATCTCGTTACCAGCCAATGTTGTTGCGCCTGATGGGAAATTCCAGGTGGCGCGGCTATGCCGCAGCGATCTTCTTCCTGTGCATCCTGATGCCGGTGCTGAATCTGGTGGTGCCGCCCGGCAACCTGCTGCATGTTTCGGATTTCACCATTTCGATCGGCGGCAAAATGCTGTGCTATGCGATGGTCGCGCTGGCGATGGACCTGATCTGGGGCTATACCGGAATACTCAGCCTTGGCCATGGCGTGTTCTTTGCGATGGGCGGTTATGCGTTCGGCATGTACCTGATGCGGCAAATCGGCACCGATGGCTCATACCACAGCAACCTGCCGGACTTCATGGTGTTCCTCGACTGGAAGGCCTACCCGTGGTACTGGACCGGCACCAGTCATTTCCTGTTTGCACTGCTGCTGGTCGTGCTGGTGCCCGGGCTGCTGGCCTTAGTGTTCGGCTGGTTCGCATTCCGCTCGCGGATCAAGGGCGTGTATTTTTCGATCATTACCCAGGCGATGACTTACGCGTTCATGCTGCTGTTCTTCCGCAACGAGACCGGCTTCGGCGGCAACAACGGCTTCACCGATTTCCGGCGGATACTCGGTATCCCGATCGCGACCTCCGAAATGCGCATGACACTGTTTGCGCTCAGCGGCCTGACTTTGCTGGCGATGTTGTGGATGTCGCGTTACATCGTCGACAGCAAGTTCGGCAGGGTGCTGACCGCGATCCGCGACGCCGAATCGCGCGTGATGTTTTCCGGCTACAACCCATTGCATTACAAGCTGGCGATCTGGACGCTGTCCGCGATGATGTGCGGCGTGGCCGGCGCGCTGTACGTTCCTCAGGTCGGCATCATCAACCCGAGCGAAATGTCCACGTCCAACTCGATCGAGATCGCAATCTGGGCGGCGGTGGGCGGACGCGGCACGCTGATCGGCCCGCTGCTCGGCGCCGGGTTCGTGACCGCCGCGAAGAGCTGGTTTACCGCATCGTTCCCGGAATACTGGCTGTATTTCCTCGGCCTGCTGTTCATCCTGTCCACGCTGTTCCTGCCCGAGGGCATGATCGGGCTGTTCAGAAAGCTGATGGAAAAACGGAAGCTGATGGGAAAAAGCAGATGACGATACACGACAACACCGCCGAGATTTCAAGCGAAGGTGGCAGCCATATCTATCACCCCGGCGTGCTGGATGTATCGCATGGCGTCGTGCTGTACCTGGACGATATCACTGTCAGTTTCGACGGATTCCGCGCGCTGAACAAGCTGAGCTTCTCCGTCGATGCGGGCGAGCTGCGCTGCATCATCGGTCCCAACGGCGCAGGCAAGACCACGATGATGGACGTGATCACCGGCAAGACCCGGCCGGATTCCGGCAGCGCATTCTTCGGCCAGACCATGGACCTCACGCGGATGACGGAGCCACAAATTGCGCATGCCGGGATCGGCCGCAAGTTCCAGAAGCCGACCGTGTTCGAGCAGCACTCGGTATTCGAGAATCTCGAACTCGCGCTGAAGACCGACAAGCGCATCTGGCATTCGCTGTTCGGCAAGCTGAGCGGCGAGGAACGCGACAGCATCAACGAAATCCTGGAGACCATCGCGCTGCAGGACAAGGCCGGGGGCCGTGCCGGACTGCTCTCCCACGGACAGAAACAATGGCTGGAAATCGGCATGCTGCTGGCACAGCAACCGCAGCTGCTGCTGCTGGACGAACCGGTAGCGGGCATGACGGACCAGGAAACGGAACGCACCGCGGAGCTGCTCAATCTGCTGGCGGGCAAGCACTCCATCGTGGTGGTGGAGCACGACATGGACTTTGTCGCCAGCATCGCGCGCAAGGTGACGGTATTGCACGAAGGCAGCGTACTTGCAGAGGGCGACATGAACAAGGTGCAGAACGACGAGAAAGTGATCGAGGTATATCTTGGGCGCTAACATTCTTGAAGTCAGCGGACTGAACCAGTATTACGGCGGCAGCCACATCCTGCGCGACGTGGCGCTCTCGGCACCGATGGGCGCGTGCACCGTGATACTCGGGCGCAATGGCGTCGGCAAGACCACGCTGCTCAAATGCCTGATGGGGGTATTGCCGATCAGGAGCGGCACGATTTCATTCGACGGACGCGATGTGACTTCTGCGCGCACCTACGGCCGCGCGGCTGCGGGCATGGCATACGTGCCGCAGGGGCGCGAGATCTTTCCGCGCCTGACGATAGAGGAAAACCTGCTGATGGGACTGGCGATGGCGAAAGGAAAGGCCGCGTCGACGATACCGCAGGACGTGTACGACATGTTCCCGGTATTGAAAGACATGCTGCATCGCCGCGGCGGCGACCTCTCCGGCGGACAGCAGCAGCAGCTCGCGATTGCGCGCGCGCTGGTGTCGCGCCCCAAGCTGCTTATCCTGGATGAGCCGACCGAGGGCATCCAGCCTTCCATCATCAAGGACATCGAGCGCGTGATCCGCATGCTGACGCAGCGCGGCGACATGGCGATTCTGCTGGTCGAGCAATATTACGACTTTGCGCAGGCACTGGCGGACCACTACCTGGTCATGTCGCGCGGGCAAGTGGTGAAGCAGGGCGAAGGCAAGGACATGGAGCGGGACAACATCCGCGATTTCGTGGCATTATGAGGCATGCATACGACAGCCGTATTGAACCCGATTGCACTTCCACATTGGGAGGCGGAACTGAAGCTTGGATTCATACGGCGCGACGGCCGCAGCTATCTGGCGCAGCGCCATCATCGCGGCCCCCTGGTGGTACAGAAAACACTCTATCCGGAAGGCGAATCGGTCTGTCATGCGATCATCCTGCATCCGCCCGGTGGCGTGGCGGGCGGAGACCGGCTGAAAATCAGCGTGAATGCCGGACAGGATGCGCACGCGCTGCTGACCACGCCGGGCGCCGGAAAATGGTACAAGGCGAACGGCAGGGAGGCATCTCAGCATGTTGAATTCCAGGTGGACGACAATGCCGTGCTGGAATGGCTGCCGCAGGAAACCATCGTTTACGACGCAGCTCAGGTCGTATGGGATACAACGGTAACGCTGGCAGAGTCTGCGCGTTATGCCGGCTGGGAAATCACCTGTCTTGGGCGGCAGGCAAGCAGCGAACAATTTCAAAGCGGCAGTTTGCGGCAAGGTTTGCGGATATACCGCTCTTCCCGCCTGATCTGGGCAGAGCACGGCAAGCTGGATGGTGGCGCCGAGATGCTCTTGTCCCCGGTCGGGTTGCATGGCTGTTCGGTCTATGCGACATTCGTCGTGGCGGCCGGCAGCACGCCGCCACAGCTGCTGGAAGGCTGCCGCGCAGTACCGGCAGCTGACCCGGGGCAGGGACGGGTCGGCGTGACCGCATTGCCCGAGGTTTTCGTCGCACGATATCTCGGCAACAGCGCGCAGGCGGCACGGCATTATTTCGAGGCGATATGGGCGGTGTGGCGGCCGCATTATGCGGGCGTCGCGGCACAGCGCCCGAGAATATGGAATACCTGATACGAATAGGCAGATTTAAACGATGGAACTGACACCGAGAGAGAAGGACAAGCTGCTGATCTTCACCGCCGGCCTGCTGGCCGAGCGCCGCAAAGCCAAGGGACTCAAACTCAATTACCCGGAAGCGGTCGCGTATATTTCCGCCGCGATCCTCGAAGGCGCACGCGAGGGGCGCACAGTCGCCGAACTGATGAACTTCGGCACCACCCTGCTGACACGCGACGACGTGATGGATGGCATCGCCGAACTCATTCCGGAAATCCAGGTCGAGGCAACTTTCCCGGATGGCACCAAACTGGTCACGGTGCACCACCCGATTCTTTAATCCACCCCAAACATTAACGAGGAGACAATCATGAAGCGCATTCTGCCCGGGTTCATTCTGCTGTTACCTACCATGGCCTATGCACACCTCGGCAATGACGCCGGCCTGCATCATGTTTCGGCATTTCTCGCCGGATTCATCCATCCCTTCACCGGGCTGGACCACATGCTCGCGATGATTGCGGTCGGCATCTGGAGTGTGCAGGCATTCAGGCACACGCGCAGCAAGGACGGTGCCCGGGTGTCGGCCAGGGTATCGGCCAAGGTATGGATAGTCCCGCTGGCATTCGCGGGACTGATGATGGCTGGCGGCGTGTTCGGGATTGCCGGAGTCCGCACGCCGCTCGTCGAACCGATGATCGCCGCTTCACTGCTGGTGCTGGGCCTGTTCGTCGCATTGCGGGTGAAGCTTCCGCTGCCGGCAGGCGCGGCGATGGTCGGTACCTTTGCAGTGTTTCACGGCCTCGCCCACGGCAGCGAACTGCCCGCAGGCCATGCGCTCGCGCTGCTGTGCGGCATGGTGATCGCAACGATGCTGCTGCACGTAACCGGCATGCTGCTGGGCCGCTTCGTGATGGAGCGCAACGTGTGGTTGCCGCGCATTGCCGGCGCTGCCGCTGCGGCTTTCGGCATCGGTTTGCTGGCCGCTTCTTTCTGAGGGAGCGAGCATGATTCCCGGTGAACTTCTGGTGGACGACGGCGAAATGGAACTGAACGCCGGCCGCCGCACGCTGAGTCTGGTTGTTGCGAATACCGGCGACCGGCCGATACAGGTCGGCTCGCATTACCATTTTGCCGAAACGAATGCCGCGCTCGATTTCGACCGCGCCGCCGCACGGGGCATGCGGCTCGATATCGCCAGCGGCACCGCGGTCCGCTTCGAGCCGGGGCAGAGCCGCACGGTGAGCCTGGTCGATTACGCCGGTGATCGAAAAGTGTTCGGATTTCGCGGCCTGGTGCAGGGCGCGCTTGATTAAGGAATTCTGCCGATGAGTACTATTTCACGCCGTGCCTATGCCGAGATGTTCGGCCCCACTGTCGGAGACCGGGTGCGCCTGGCCGATACCGACCTGTTCATCGAAGTCGAGCGCGATTACGCGATCCGCGGCGAGGAAGTCAAATTCGGCGGAGGCAAGGTGATCCGCGACGGCATGGGCCAGGGGCAGAAAGTCTCCGCCGAGGTTGCCGACACCGTGATCACCAATGCGCTGATCCTGGACTACTGGGGCATCGTGAAGGCCGACATCGGCATCAAGGACGGGCGCCTTGCCGCGATCGGCAAGGCGGGCAATCCCGACGTGCAGCCCGGTGTCACGATCGCGATCGGCGGCGGCACCGAGATCATCGCCGGCGAAGGCATGATCGTCACCGCGGGCGGCATCGATACCCATATCCATTTCATCTGCCCGCAGCAGATCGAGGAAGCGCTGATGTCCGGCGTGACCACGATGATCGGCGGCGGCACCGGGCCTGCCACCGGCACCTATGCAACCACCTGCACGCCGGGCCCGTGGTACATCCATAAAATGCTGCAGTCTGCCGAAGCGTTCCCGATGAACCTCGGTTTTTTCGGCAAGGGCAACGTTTCCCTGCCCGACCCGCTGATCGAGCAGGTCGAGGCCGGCGCGCTGGGTTTGAAGCTGCACGAGGACTGGGGCACCACGCCGGCCGCAATCGACAACTGCCTCTCGGTCGCGGAAAAGTACGACGTGCAGGTTGCGATCCACACCGACACATTGAACGAATCGGGATTCGTCGAATCGACCGCAGCCGCATTCAAGGGGCGCGCGATCCATACCTTCCATACCGAAGGCGCGGGCGGCGGCCATGCGCCGGACATCGTGAAGCTGGCCGGCCTGCCGAACGTGCTGCCTTCCTCGACCAACCCGACCCGCCCCTACACCATCAACACGATAGACGAGCATCTCGACATGCTGATGGTCTGCCACCATCTCGATCCGGCGATCGCAGAAGACGTCGCATTCGCAGAGAGCCGCATCCGCCGCGAGACGATCGCGGCAGAGGACATCCTGCACGACCTCGGCGCGCTGAGCATGTTCTCCAGCGACTCGCAGGCGATGGGGCGTGTCGGCGAAGTGATCCTGCGCTGCTGGCAGACCGCGCACAAGATGAAACAGCAGCGCGGCGCATTGCCGGATGACGGCAAGCGCAACGACAACTTCCGCGCAAAGCGCTACATCGCGAAATACACCATCAATCCGGCGATCGCGAACGGCATCGCGCACGAAGTCGGCAGCGTGGAAGTCGGCAAACTCGCGGATCTGGTGCTGTGGAAGCCGGCCTTCTTCGGCGTGAAGCCGACACTGATCGTGAAGGGCGGCATGATTGCGGCAGCCGCAATGGGTGATGCGAACGCGTCTATCCCCACCCCGCAGCCGGTGCACTACCGCCCGATGTTCGGATCGTTCGGGAGTGCGCTGAGCACCACCTCGCTGACCTTCGTTTCGCAGGCCGCGCTGTCCAATCCGCAGGTGCTCGCGCTGGGTCTGAAGAAAACCCTGTCGGCGGTCAAACACACCCGCAACATCGGCAAGAAGGACATGATCCTCAATGATTATGCCCCCGACATCACGGTTGACCCGGAGACCTACCTGGTCCATGCAGACGGACAGCTGCTGATGTGCGAGCCGGCGACTACGCTGCCGATGGCGCAGCGCTACTTCCTGTTCTGATGCTGTATATCACCGAACTGCTGGACCACTCCGACCGTTACGACGACAGGCTGATACTGCCGTTCGACCGGCGCCAGAAAAGCCGCTTGCGCGTCAGGCTGGAATCCGGCGAGGAAGCGGGGCTGTTCCTGAAACGCGGCACAATACTGCGCGGCGGAGATTGCGTGCGCGCCAGCGATGCGCGCATCGTGCGGGTGGTTGCTGCGGACGAGCCGGTGATGCGGGTGACTGCGGAGACTCCTATCCAACTGATGCGCGCCGCCTATCATCTCGGCAACCGACATGTACCGCTGCAGATCGGCGAGGGCTGGCTGCGTCTCGAGCAGGATCATGTGCTGATGGAAATGCTGCTCGGGCTGGGGGGTATCAAGGTCGAGAACGAGAACGCGCCGTTCGAACCCGAAGCAGGTGCGTATGGCGGCGGCCATCGCCACCACCATGACGATGATGCGCCGGCTCACTTCATCCGTCCGCCGGTGCGGGCCCAGACTGCCCATGATTGACGCTCCAGCCGTGATTGACGCGACCGCGCTGGCCAGATTGCTGCAGCTCGCCAGCCCGATGCTGCCGGTCGGCGCATACAGCTATTCGCAGGGACTGGAAGCGGCGATCGAGGACGGCACGGTGCATGACGAGGCCAGCGCCGCGAAATGGATAGGCGATGTGCTGAAACAGTCTCTGTGCAGTTTCGAGCTGCCGCTGCTAAAGCGCATGTGTGCAGCCTGGCAGCAGGAGGACCATGCAGGGATCCAGCACTGGAATGAATTTTTCTGTGCCGGACGCGAGACCGCGGAGTCGCATGCCGAAACACTGCAAATGGGCTATTCGCTATGCCGTTTGCTGAAGTCGCTCGCAGAAGGAAATCACGAGGTATCGTATCGCATCGATGCGCTGACGCCCGGCAGTTTTCCTTCGGCTTATGCGTGCGCCGTTGCGATCTGGAACATTCCCGTTGCTGCCGCGGTGCAGGCCTATGCGTGGTCATGGCTGGAAAACCAGGTCAGTGCTGCGATCAAGACCATCCCGCTGGGCCAGACGGATGGCCAGCGCATCCTGTTTTCACTGGCAGGGCAGCTGTCCGGCCTGGTGGATGCCGCGTGCCGCCTGCCCGACGACGAGATCAGCAATTTTGCGCCCGGCCTCGCGCTGGCCGGCTGCAGGCATGAAACCCAGTACAGCCGGTTGTTCAGGTCATGAGTATTCAGTTCCATCAGTTTTCAGTTGAGGGAAGAGATCGATGATTAAAAAGGAAACACTGCGTGTCGGCATCGGCGGTCCGGTAGGATCGGGGAAAACCGCGCTGACGCTCGCGCTGTGTCGACGGCTGCGCGACACATACAACGTCGCGGTGGTCACCAACGACATTTATACCAGGGAAGATGCCGAGTTCCTGACACGCAACGAGGCGCTGGTGCCGGAGCGCATCATCGGCGTGGAAACCGGCGGCTGTCCGCATACCGCGATCCGCGAGGATGCCTCGATGAACCTAGAGGCGGTGGATCAGCTATCCCGCCGTTTCGAAGGGCTGGACATCATCTTCATCGAAAGCGGCGGCGACAATCTGGCCGCAACGTTCAGCCCGGAACTCTCCGACCTGACGCTTTATGTGATCGATGTTTCCGCCGGGGAAAAAATCCCGCGCAAGGGCGGTCCGGGCATCACCAAGTCGGACCTGCTGATCATCAACAAGATCGATCTGGCCCCTTATGTGGGCGCTTCGCTGGAAGTGATGGAACGCGATGCGAAACGCATGCGCGGAGACCGGCCGTTCCTGTTCAGCAACCTGAAAACCGGCCAGGGAGAGGAAGAGATCGTCCGGTTCATCGAAACGCAGGGGTTGATGAACCAGGCTTGATCGCCGCGGTGCTGCGGTCTGCAGCACCGGCAAATTGCAGGACTATTTATCCAGCTTGTCTTTCAGGGCCTGGCCGGTTTTTTCCAGGGCCTGTCCGCCTTTTTCCAGCGTCTCGCCGGTCGCCTTTTTCAACTGCTGGTTGATGGTGTGCGTGTCAAACGGGTTGGAATACAGCGGGACATCGCGCCCGATATTCACGCCTATCCACATTCCGACGGCTGCGCCGATCAGAAGGCTGAAAAAAATCGCTTTGAGCTGTTTCATCTGTTCCTCCGGTGATTCGTGAAATTGCGATGGGAATGCACGCCTGCAAGCTGGGGGCAGGAATTCCCGCACAGCCCGATTATAGGTTATGCGGATGCAACATATCTACTCGGCTGATTCCGGCTGGGGTGATTCCTGCTTGATCCATTGCAGTCGAGATGAAACCAGGATGGAGTGCAGCATCCGAGATTGCAATGCTCGCGCAACATAAAAAAGCGCCCGGATATCCGGGCGCTTTTGAATAGTGCAACATACTGCCTGCGGCAAGACAGGCTGAGGTTTTATTGCCCCATGGTGGGGTTGTTCGGGTTTGCCCTTGTTTTATTTAATTTCTCCCCGAGCACACTGTCAACCTTCTTAATTATTTGACTGCGTTCCGGGCTGAACGCAGCTACCTCCCCCAATTGCGCGAAACTCTGCGGGCGGAGTATAGGGGCAGATTGCACCTTGGTCAACGTAAGTGCATGAAAGTATAATTAAACTCTAATATTATTGCGGATATCCAGGCCTGAGCCAGTGCGCTGCTGCGACAGCCACGGGCAAGCGCCGACCGGTGTCAATCGGCCTGGGAGATTCATTATTTAATTTATTGTTCAGAGCGTGAGCGCAGCATAAATCCTGAGCATTTTTTCGGGCAGGGATTTGACGTGGTCGACAACCATGTAGTTCTTCGCGCCGAATATCCTTGAGATGTATTCGTCCGCTTTCGGGTCCAGGCCGATGCAGTAGGTATGCACGCCGCACTGCTGCGCCTCGATCACAGCATGCTTCAGGTCGTAGCGCAGGTAATGCCGGTCGGGCATGTCGATGTCCGCCGGCGCACCGTCGGTGATGGTCATCAGCAGCTTTTTCGCGGTTTGGTGCTGGTTGAGGTGGTGGGTGGCGTGGCGTATCGCCGCGCCCAACCGGGTCGAGCGATCGCCCGACATGCCGGCGATCCGGGCTTTCGGGATGTCGTCATAGGGCTGGTCGAAATCCTTGAACCTGTAATATTCGACATCCTGACGTCCCCTGGAATGGAAGCCGTGGATTGCCAGCGGATCGCCGACCGCCTCGATCGCATCCGCGAACAGCACGCAGACCTTCTGGGTGAGCTGCAGCACGGTGTAGTCCTGCCCCTTGATCCGCTGGTTCGCCGAACCTGAAAGATCAAGCAGCAGCAGCACCGAAATGTCGCGGGTCTTGCGCAGCGAGCTCATCATCACGCGGTCATCCGGCATGATGCCCATCCGGAAATCGGTCAGCGCGCGGATCGCAGCGTTGATGTCGATCTCGTCCCCATCCTGCTGTTTCCGGATGCGCCGCACCCCCTTGTACTGGATCGCAAGCAGCAGATTCTTCATGCGCGTGATCAGGTGCTTGTTCTGCACGGTGATGTCCTCGATGACCTTGAGGTCGCCTGTGACGGTTTCCCTTTCCCGCAGCGTGACCCATGAAGGCGTGCTGGCTTCGCTGCGGTAATCCCATTCCGGATACACGTAAGTATCCTCGGCCGCCGCGTCCTTGATGCGCAACTGAAGATTGGCTTGCTTCTTGTCCTTCTCGGTGCCTGCCTGGGTTTTCTCCGAGGCGATCAGTTTCAGCCAGGGTACGTCCAGCGGTTCTACCGAGCCGGTTGATTGCCAGAAATTCCGGTTGTCGTCGCGGTATCGCGGGGCTTCATTGTTCGCGGTTCCATCGAATCGAATCTTGCGTTTCCGCAATGATTCCTCCAGCGCAATACCGAGGTCCCAGGAAAAATTGTATTTCTCGAGGTCGTTCTCGGCAGAGAACAGCATGCGACCCCGGCTGATCCACGGATCGTCATCCTGGTAGTCGGAGTCGAGCAGCGCCCGCGCCAGCCGGTTCAGATAATCCGTGGCGTTCTGGCCATGCTCCGGGGTGACGGTATGCTGGGTGGTCCACAGCCGCTTCAGACCCGGGAAATCGCGCAATGCCAGGGATTCCACCCGGGCATCCTCTATCGTTTCGATCACGGCGCGCTGCGCGTTGTTGATCAGTCTGTCCTGAAACAGCTGAGTGGAATAAACGATGTGCGCTGCGGCATGTGTCGAGGCGGCACGATACAGTTCCACGCCGGTCAGCAGCGTGACGCCGTCATGCACCAGATCGTCAAGCCAGGCCGGAAGGCTGATAGATGTTCTTTCGACGAAGGGCTGCTGGGTGTCGCCGGATTCGCGCTTGACGCCGATCGGTTTGATCACAAAATCGCGGCCCCACAAAGCGTGCAGATATATCCTGATGCGCCGCTGCACGTCGTACAGTTGGGTGCGGTTATTGATTTCCGGCAAGCCGGGTTGGGTCGCCGCGGTTGAACGGCCGAAATAATTCTGCAATTCGCGGACCAGGCTGGCGAGGGGATTCATCGCTGAAAAACAGGCCGACAGCCAGGAGCGGCAGGCATGAAAACCGGAAGTGTCTCTTTGCGCATTTCAGATACAGCCTGTCTCATGATTCCGGAAATTTGTGGCTTGTGGAAATTCATGGCCGCGCGCGATGTGTGTCCCCGCTTCGGCTCATGGCCCGCATCCCTATTTTAAGTGTATTGATTGAATCGCTCAATTCCATCTTCGGCGATGTGCTTCAGCGACGGTAGTCTGTCGGGACGGCCGCAACCGTTCAATTGCGCTTGTGCGAGTCGAGCGCCTCTGCCAGCGAGGTATATTTTTTTACGCACTGATGCCAGCTGCCGCTGGAGGGATTGCCCGGATCGAGTTGCAGTTTGCAGCCGCATCTGCATGCCGAGGCGCGGTAACACCCGGCAATGTTGTCTCCCTTGCACGAGGATATCTGTGCCGCGCAGCGGCTATCGCAGCTGCGCGCGATAAACTGGATTTTCTGCAATTGCGCCGATGACAACCGGGTCTGCGGCGGAGCCTGCGTTTCGATTCCCCATGCCATCATGATGACGCCGCCAAGGAACACGCTGCCGATCAGCCAGTTCAGGCGGGAGAAGAATTCCCTGAATTTCTGTCCCAGAGTCGTGTTGCTGCCCCTTTTTCCGATTTCGAAGCGCAGCAGTCCAGGCGTTCCGTTCTTGTCGTGCAGTCGGTCGCATGCATCGATGCATTCGCCGCATCCGATGCAGTGATCGGCCACCTTGATGTCGGTCGGTTCGATCGCGGTAACGCAGGATGTCGCGCAGTAGTTGCACTTCGCGCAATCCGCCGAACGCGAAGCATCGTGGGTCACATGCAGCGCATCCTTGGTTTTGAACAGTATGTGTCCCATCCTGTAGAAGCAGGCATAGTCGCAGAAGAAATAGCGGACGAACGCGATATCGATGAATATCAGCAGCACGAGGAAATAGTACGGATACTTCATCGACTCGGTCATTTTCGGGCTGGCGCTGAAGGTCACGAAAGCCCAAACATCGCTGTGCGGGTAGAACAGCAGCATCGGCACGAGCGCGAGAACCAGCGCTGCAGCCATGAAAGCGCTGCCGAGTATCATCCAGTTGACCAGCCTGTTCTTGGTGGCGGCAACAACCATACCCTTTCCGTCCACGCGCACGTCGGCGCGCTTGCCGAGAAATTTATAAGTCAGATTGTTCGCCCACTCCGAGAGCAGGTTCTGAGGGCAGGCCCATCCGCACCAGACCGCGCCGATCGACAGATAGGTCATGATGGGGACAACAGCGATTATGAGCGCCAGACCGGATATGAAGAAAAAGTTCGACCACCAGATCTGGTGATTCAGCACCTGAAAGCTGGCCGAAGGCAGGTCGATCCTGAACAACCCGACGGCGGGGATTAGCGAAATCAGCAGGAGTGTGGCGATCTGGACGGTGCGCCTGGGTAGCCTGTATTTATTCGTGTGCATTTTTCTTGAAGTTGTCGGTTCGGTATTCAGTATGCTGGCCGGCATGCCTTTCCCGGAACGCGCAATACAAATTAGTATTTCATTAAAGTCTTAATTTTATCGTGTTGTGGGATGTTTATCCGTCCATCTTACAAATTTTTACCGGTTAGCCATCTGCTCTGGTATTCGATTCGCGGATCGGCATGCGTTGAAGAGCAGCGCGACACCCGGCTTGCGTCGCGGAAAACTTGCGTTGACCGGGCTGCACAGGGCAGTGATAATCGTTTGCATCCTTTCAAGTTCCTGTCCAGCGGTATAACGAAACCCCGATCATCAAGGAGGTGCCGGCATGAAAAAATTCCTGCGCGAAAACCCCACCATCGCATTCGGTCTAGGGTTGCCCCTGGTGCTGGCTGTGGTGTTCCTGCTGATCTCCGGCATACCCGCGCTGTTGGTTGCACCCCCGCAATACGACGTGCTTTACATGACCGGATACAACAATTACCCGAACGGCGTGCAGATATCGGTGGTGAACCGGAAGATCCAGGTTGTCTATCTGGGCGGTTCTGCCGGCTACCAGAAGCCGCGCCTGTGGCGCTACAACCCGAAAACTGGCGGTGTGCAGGAGATAACGATTATGCTGCCACCCGGCCTGACCCCGCCCGGCCAGCGTCCCGCGCCCGGTGCGGCGTCGAAAGTCACCGCGATCGATGTTCCTGATCTCGACGGATTGACGATTGATCCGTCCAGCGTTGCACCTGATGGATACGAGTTCAGTTCAGGGGCGAATGGCTATTCGGGCGATGTCTATACCGGCCTGTTTTATGGAGCCCGCTACGCCAGCAGGGCTGTGCTGACCAAACAGGGGCGCAGCATACGCCTGCCGAATTCAGGCAATACCTATTACAGCAACAACATCCGCTTCATCGGCTGGGTCGTGCCGAAATGATCTGGTTGCTGATTCTGATCGTGGTCGTCGTGCTGATCGGCGGTGGTTTGCTGGGCTGGCCGCTGGCGGCAGGTATCCTTGGCGCATCGAGCATCACCGACAAGCGCAGTGCGCTGGAACGCATCGTGCAACTGATGCGCAGCCACGACATCACGCCCGCCGAAGTTGCGGCGGCCTTCGAGGCGCCGGCCACTGCACACAGCGAGTCCGCGCCGCGCAGCCGCCGCGACATCGCCAAGACCCTGTTTACCTATCTCGGCGCAATTTTCATACTGGCCGGCATCAGCACCTACATCGGCACGTTCTGGCAGAGCATGGGTAGCGCGATGCATGTGTTCATGACGCTGGGCATCGGCTATATCCTGCTGATCGTGCTGGTTTCCGCTCTGCACGAGAACAAGTATCCCGGGCTGGTCCTGCCGCTCGCGCTCGTCGCGGCGTTCACGATGACAGGCGGCTGGTTCGTGCTGATCCACGAGGTGTACCCTCACGGCAGCAACTGGCGTGCCGCGACGCTGTTCGTTTTCGGCGTGATGGCCGTGCACCAGGCCGTGCTGTTCGGCAAATACCGGCACACGGTGCTTGCGTTCACCGCGCTGTTTTTTGTTTACGGATTCATGCAGGTCGGACTCGACATGCTCGGCGTTCCGATGGCATACATCGCGATCGTGCTTGGCGCCTCGCTGTTCCTGGTCGGTACCGCACTGGAAAAAACGCCCCACCGCGTTCTCGCGGAGCCTGCGCTGCTGATCGCCACCTTCTGGCTGAACAGCGGCCTGTTCGACCGGATCGCGATCGCGACATCGGCAAACTGGGCAAGCCTGATCACCGGCGTGTGCGTAATGTCCGCGGCCTATGGTGTGCACAAGGCGGGACGGTATGCGCGCCTGTCCGGTCTCGGCTATTTCTTCGGGTCGATCATGGCCTACGGCGGCCTGTTCGGGCTGGTGCATGACACCTCATTCGAACTGGTCTATCTCGCGATCACAGCGGCCATGCTGTATGCCTGTGTGGTACTGCAAAGCCGGGCGCTGCTGTTCACCACGGTGCTTGCGATGCTCGGCTTCATCGGCTATTTCACCGCCATGCATTTCGCAAACTCGCTGGGCTGGCCGGTCACGCTCGTGCTGATGGGTGTCGCTTTCCTGGCCGTCGGCACGATTGCGATCAAGGTAAGGCGAAAAATCTGATCCCCTGCAAGAAGTTGCTTCGTTGCCAGTCATGGAAATCATCGGAACCAATACCCGACTGGAATAGTCAACGAGCATGAGGTGAATCTGCGCCAGAGTTGCAACTACATCGCGCATGCTTCACTTCCTGCATCAACCATAAAAAGGAGGTGGCAGCCATGAACAAATCTGTAGATGAACTCCACAATCATGAAGATATCACCAGCTTCAAGGATGGCGTGTTGTTTTACATCGGGATGATGCTGTTGATCGGCGTCGTTGGCCTTTTATTCTGGTCGGCTTTTTAATATCCGGGCAGCCTCTGCGTTGTTGAGAAATTCCGGTTAACAAGTTGCCGGGATTCCGGAAATCAAATTGCGCTATCTTTCGGCTCTGCTGAAGGATCTTCGTCCCCATTGAGAAGTTCAAGCCAGTCGTCTCCAAACAGCTCGACAGGATGCTGCGCGCGATCGGAACCGTTGCCGCAACACATGTCGTGAACCGGGCAGTACTTGTCGCAACCCCAGCAAATTCGTTCCGGGTGTGCGGGATGAATCGGGAATTTTTTAGCCATCGCCCATTACGGCATTGCTGAATTGTTGCCAGGAGGTTCCGGTAATCATGATTTTGACCCCAGGGACTGCCTGCCGGGTATCCTGAATTTCCCTTGCAGGCTCAATAGTTCATCGCGATGCAGTCCCGCGATTTTTGTAACCAGCTTATTTCCTTCCGGCGTGAGATAAATCTGCACCTCGCGCTTGTCCGCGGTACCCCGCTGCCGATAAATCAAGCCGAGTTTTTCGCATCGCGAGGCAAGCGACACGACGCCGTTGTGGTGGGTTTGCAACCGTTCGGCAAGTTCGCCGATCGTGGCCCACTCGCGATTCTTGAATCCTTTGACATGGAGCAGCAGCAGGTATTGAAGATTGGTGACTCCGAATCTGTCGGTAATATCCTCGCTGAAACGGATAAAGCTGCGCAACTGGTAGCGAAAGTCGGAGAGTGTCCGAAACTCTTCTTTTTTAAGGATATTCCCAGCCATGATCGCCTCGTGGAAGTTGGCAGTATTGTGAAACAAACATCATGTTGAAATAATATCACAATATGATATATTCGCGATGCAACATTTATGGAGTTACCTTTTCGTTGAACTAGTCCAGTCGGGAGAAATTATATGCAGTTGCCAGACATTGATGACGAAGGCTATCTGGTTGATCCGTCAACGTGGACGGAAGAGATCGCCAGCCATTTCGCCGGCCAGGAGAATATCCAGCTAACGGCCGACCACTGGGACGCGATCAACTTCATGCGGAAGTGGTATGAAGAAAGCCAGGTCGCGCCGGATGTGCGCCATGTTACGAAACATCTCGCGGTGCGATTGGGTCCTGAATCGCGGAACATCATCTTCGAGCTGTTTCCATATGGCTATGTGAAGCAGGCATGCAGGATCGCCGGCATGAAACGGCCCAGGGGCTGGAGTACGGGTTAGGAATGCTGGTGACTGGCTGGTTTGCCAAAAATCTTGGCGACGCAATGCTGGCAACAGAGGCGCTCGACCAAATCCGGTCAACCTATGCGGCTGTATATGAAGAAGCGGGGGCCCGTCTGAGCGCGGCGGTGTTTATCCGGCACGAATCGGAGGGCCGTCTTCATTGTGAAGTCATGGCATATTTTTCACCCGAAGCGTTTCGTTTGGCTGAAGCGTTTGATGCTGTGCCGTGCAGGAAGCCTTCGCCGGGTGATTTAAGCCTGCATGCCGGACCTGAAGATTGCTGGAACCTTTTCGAAACCGCCCGGAAACCGCAGCAGTAGCAGACCAGAAAGGCGATTTGCTACTTTCCGGTCTTGTTTGTTTCCGCCTTGGCGTCCGGTAATTTGGCCTGGTCGCGGGCCTCATCGGCACGTTCTTCCGCGATGGCCTTGCCGATTGTCATGTCTTCCGGGATCGGGTCGGACTTGCTGCCGATTGTTCCGGGCAACGCAGCATTCATGTGCCGGATCGCATATCGGGAAAACAGGGCCTTTTCATCGGGCGTCAGTTTCATCAGCGACGGTTTGACGCTGTTGCTCCACTCCTTGATGTCTGTGGGTACCTTGGTGTCGTGCGGGTCGCCGCTGCACGCGGCCAGCAATAACGCCAGGAAAAGTATCAAAAATGGTTTCACGGGTATATCCCTCTCTTGTCCGGATTGATGGCTGCTGAAGAAGTCTCGGCTGTATCGGATCATTTTATCGGAATTGCCGTGCCGCTTACAGCACATAAACCAGGATCGCAACATAATGTGCCGCACTGCCGGCCAGCACGAACAGGTGCCAGATACCGTGCGCATGCTTGAGCCGTGTGTCGATCACATAGAAGACGATGCCGACGGTATAGAACACCCCGCCGGCCACGAGCCACGCGAATCCGGCCGGGCCGAGCGCATGCAGAAGCTGGAGCAGCGCCACCAGCGCGGCCCAGCCCATCATTACGTAGATCAGCAAAGACAGCATGCGTGCGCTGTTCTTCAGCCACAGTTCCTGCAGGCTGCCGAGCGCCGCGAGGCCCCATACCACGCCGAACAGCGACCAGCCCCACGGGCCTCGCAGTGTAACCAGACAGAACGGGGTATAGCTGCCGGCGATGAGCAGGTAAATGCTGTGGTGATCCAGCTCGCGCATGATCAGCTTCGCGCGCCCGCGCAGGCTGTGGTAAAGCGACGAGAAGCTGTAGAGCAGGACCAGAGTCGAGCCATATATCGACACGCTGACGATCTTCCATGGATCGCCCTGCAGCGAAGCGACGACGATCAGCACGACAGTGCCGGCGATCGCCAGGATGGCACCGATCAGGTGAGTGACCGCGTTGAACCTTTCTCCGTGGTACATGGTGCCGGCCGTTCAGGTCACCGGCGTCTCGGCAGGAACAAATCCGGGTCGACCATTGTGCCGTTCAGCACCACGCTCCAGTGCAGGTGCGGCCCGGTCGCGCGCCCGGTCATTCCGGAACGCCCGATGCGCTGTCCCTTGTTCACCTTCTCGCCGGGTTTGACGCCGATCCGGTCGAGGTGGCAGTACATCGTTATCAGTCCGTCGCCGTGGTCGATGAAGATCGTCTTGCCGTTGAAGAAATAATCTCCGGTCGCCAGCACCTTGCCGCGCCCGCTTGCCCTGACCGGTGTGCCGCGCGCGACTGCCAGATCGATTCCGGCATGCGGCGAGCGCGGTTCGCCGTTGAAGAACCGGCGCAGGCCGAAACCGCTGGACTGCCTTCCCTTGGCGGGGAGGATGAAGGACATATCGATACTCTGCGTGGCGCGCCAGTGATGTTCCAGTTCCTTGATGTGCGTGATCTCGCGCACTGCGCGCGCCTCGTTCTCGGGCGACAATTCGACCTTGCTCTTGTCCTTCAGGACGATGTGCTGCTCGGGGTAATCTTTCGAGTTGACCATGAAGTCTTTCATGGTTGTGGCGTCGCCGATTTTGACGCGCAGCTGATGCGGCCCCGGCTCGATCGACAGCGGCAGGCCGACCACCGCATACCATTCGTCGCGTTCGGCAGTGACCAGAACGGGCTGCTCGCCCAGCCAGCTTTGCGGCGCAACGGTTTCGGATGCGACGCTGCCGAGCGGAATCACCGCAACGCCGCCGGGTACGCTCGAATCGTGAGGCAGGCTGGCTTGTGCCTGCAATGGAAAAGCCAGTGCGAACAGGCCGAGTCGTAGGAAAATTCGGCGGGTGAGGGCAATTAAGTCAGGCATGGTTCCTTGATGTGAAGCTGGCAAAGTCAAATAGTCGGTACCGGGATTATATTGCGTATGGTTTCATTTCAGGACATTCCGGGACG
>JAJDNO010000018.1 GCA_022340615.1 Gallionella sp.
GGTCAAAGCTAATGATGCAACCACGGTAGCCTTCGATGCGGTGCAGATACAGTATTCCGGCGTCCCTTCAGTTGGCGATAGTTCCAGTGTACCGCAACAGTTTGGCTCGACCGGTGGACCGGGTTTTGGCTGGCAGGACATGACGGTGCTGAAGCTCGGCGTGAAATATGACCTCAAGCCAGACCTCACCCTGCGCGCCGGTGTAAACCACAATACCCAGCAAATCGGAACGAATGATGCGTTCTTCAACTTCCTTGCACCGGGCGTAGTTCAGAACCACCTGACGTTGGGTGCGACCTGGAAGCTGGCCAACCAGTCCGAATTGACCGTGGGTTACGTGCATGCCTTCGAACAGACCGTGACTGGCCCAATTGCAGGTGGATTTGGCGGCGGTTCAGCCAGCATCAAGATGCATGAAGATTCGATCGGCGTGACCTACGGCTGGTAATAAATATTAAATTTGGAAGTTGTAGTAGCCTCAAGCCCGCCTTCGCAATGATGGCGGGTTTTTTTTCGGCTGGAGATTACAGAAAGGGGTAATCAGGTTCCTGAAATCCGCTCGTGATAGCGGGCGCGATACAGCAGGCGTGGTGCAGTCGCGTCATCCTCAAAGGCAGTGCGATCATGCAGCACGTTGTTGCACAGCAGACCCATGCCGGGTTCCAGACGCAAGCGATGGATGTGCGTCAAGTCGGAAGCAAGCAGCTTTTCCAGCGCGGCAACAGCTGCCAGAGTGGTTGCGTCCTGCTTCCATTCTATGCTGCGGGTGCGGGCGGTATAGCGCATGTGCAGCGCGCCGGTCGTGGGATGGACCGAAAACACCGGGCCGCTTTGAGCGGGGCGAGCCACACCCTGTTCGTCAGTGCGTTCAGGTATCGTCATCGCATCGGTTGCGGACAGAGCCCGGATGAAGTCGGGGTTTTCATCGCGCAGCATCAGGTAGACGATTTCATGATCCAGCAGCCGGTTTTCGCCGCCTTTTCCTGCGCTGTGCACGCAATGAAGTACGAAGCTGCGCACTTGGCGGTCAGGCGAATTGTAATAGCCGTCGGTATGCCACCTGATCGCGCGGTCGGTGTAGGGAATATAAGCCTGCCGCATTCCATCCTCGGCGCAAACGGTGACACGCGTGATCCCCTTTTCTCCCGCCAGCCAGTTTGCATCCAGGTTGGCCAGTCCGAACTGCAGCCCAAATTGCTGTACGGCTTGTTCATCAACTGGAACGTCGTGGCAGACGTAAATGACCATGTTGCTACGTTGGCAGCGTTCCAGCAACGCGGCGTGTTCGGCTTTGATCAATGCATGCGGATCTCCGATCTCGACAATCAGTTCGCCGGAGTCGGTGATCGCGCGCGCTAGCTTGTGATCGCGCCAGCGCAGATAGGCATCGGTGTTATCGAGATCAAAAGGGGTTTGCATATACGTGATGGTGCAATGTGGGTAAGGGTGACTCGAAAAAATCGAGCTTTCGAAACCCCTTCAATCGCCGCTGGTGACCTTGCGGATTCGGGTCTGTGACGGTTCCTTTGCGAACAGGTTCTTCATGGTTTTTTCCACCATGTCCACAGCATTGGGTGCTTCGATGCTCATCATCTGGTCGACTACCCATTCCACATCCTTTTCGTCCATCACTTCGCGCATGCAGAATGCGAGGTATCGGGTGAAAGCAAATTCGGGACCGTCGTCTCCATAGCGGAATTCGGCATATTCTCCCGCGCGCTGGTTGAGTTTGTCGATGAACAGCTGCTTGAAATTGGTGGTGCTGTCATCCATCAGGCGGCTCTGGTTTTCTGTCAGGGTTTCTGCGACGCGGTTTGCCAGGGTGCTGGTGAACGCGTAGCGGTCTTCAGCGGACAATTGACGATGGGCGATGCGGTCCGCTACCTGTATCAGGAATATCAGGAATTCGGTGATGAATGAAAAATATTGCGGGCCTATCGCGATTTCAAAATTTGCACTGCGGGTATTCTTCAGTGCGTTATCGGCGATGCGCCAGATGGTAAACGCCATTGCGCCTGCGATTTCTTGCGGCGTTTTCTCTCGTTCACTCTTGAACCATTGGCTTTTGATGCGCATGTCAGGTGGGCCGGCAGTTCCGGTCAGCCCTTTTTCAGGAAAAATTCATACTCGCCGGCAGCGGCCTCGATCGTGCTGACGATCGTGATTCCGGTCGATTCCGCCCAGCCGACGATGTCGGAACGGATGCCCGGGCAATTGCTGATCAGTCTCAGGATTTCCCCGGTTTTCATGCCGTTCAACAGTTTTTTGGCTTCCACGATGGGACCAGGGCAATGCACGCCGCGAATATCTAGTACAACATTCGCCTGTTGAGAAGCTCCCTTGCCTTTCATCAGGTAATAACCCGTGCCACCATCCGGCATCGGTTCTGTTCTCAATACCTTGTTGTTGGTCTGTTCAGCCCACGCAAAGAGATCATCCTTGGTACCCGGACAATCTGAAATCAACAGCAGGATCTGGTCCATTTTCAGATCGTCAACCACGCGTTTGGCTCCAAGCAGGGGAGCCGGGCAGGTCAGGCCGCGCATATCGAGTTTGACATTTGCGTGCATATCTTTAGCGCTCATTTTAGATGTCCCGTAAATCAAGAAATATTGCCGTTCTAGTATCCACCCTTGCCATAAGGCTGAGGCAGGCCGGCTACTTTTGCGCCTTGTTTGGCCGGGCCTGTTGGGAACAGATCATACAGGGCCTTGCTGTCCGCTTCGGGCCAGAATTCATTGACGCCCTTCAGCATATTGCGGAAATTGGGGGTGTGTCCATTTTCGCGGTATTCGTTGCGCATGTAATTGATGACTTCCCAGTGCTTGGGCGTGAGTTCGATGCCTTCAGCCGCCGCTATAACACTTACAATTTCCTCGCTGTAATCCGGTTCCAGCAAGTAGCCGTCATCATCAGTCTCGAGTTCTTTTCCTGCTACGGTATAGCTCATTTCTGGTCTCCATCAAAAAATTAAACGAATACTTAATCTTCACTCAGTCCGGTAATGACTTTATAAGGTATAAAAATACCACAACCAAATTGACGGTCAACGCCGAGACCGGCGTATTGCAAAACAAGCGACGCTTCGGGTTTCAGGTCATGCAAAACCAGGCTGTAACCTTGAATGGTTCGCTGACCGTTGTCGACTGTAACGCGCTTGCCGCAAATCAATTTTCCTGTGACGCCTAATTTCCCCATCTGTTCAGTTATTTCATCGACAAAATGAATTTCATCGCTTGAACCGGTGACCAGGTGGGCGTGAATGGTGGGGTAGGGCTGAATCTGGCGCGTCTTCGCTTTCCCCAGGCGCAAGGCGCTTCCGGCAACATCGAGTTGTTTTCCCGTCAAGCCTGTCGTAACCGTTTCGGCCATCTTTACCGGTATGCGAATTATCAGCCTGGAACGTTTGGCAAGCAGGATACCCTGGCTGTTGATTGTCGACTGTAATGGCAGAATTCCGACGAACTTTTCTTCAGCGAGCCAGGGCAGCTGATTCAACAGCGCATCCCAGAGCGCGGAACGGTAAGCGACGGGCAGCGTTCCACCCTGAAGCTCGAACATCAGGTCGACCATGTCGGGAATGATCTTGTCTGTCATTTGGCCTGCTGTTTCTGTGTATTCGCCCAGTCTTGCATAACGCCTGCCCATTGCTCGGCAGTGGCGGGGTCGATGTCAAAAATGGTGAAGCGCTTGCCTTCCCGGATACGCAGGCGCAACAGGCTCATTCCGCCCTCTGCGTGATCGATCTGCTGAAGTTCGATCTCCTGACCACCCAGAGGGACCCTGAGTTTTGCCAATTCACTGATTATCGCCATATTATTTTCCTGTCGTCGGGCTTGTTTGCAATGCTTGCGAACCAATTCTGAATTGATCTTGTCAGAGTTATTAGTCTATCGCTAATGTACTTGATTTTGAAATACTACTCAGGGAAGTCAAGCACTACCCATAAGGGTTATTATTGATAACCGCTAAGGGTGATGGATTGTGACAGGTGATATATCGTAGTATTCTAATACACGGTAAGACATGGACAGAACAGCATCAGGTTAAGTCCAGACAAATAATATAATACGTTCCCGCCTCTGCCGGGTCATTAAATCGTTTGCCAGCAGTAAGCCCCAGGCAACGCGACAAAACAGGAGAATTGTTATGGCTAAGAAGATGCATGATACCCCAAACCTCGATCAGCTTGAGTCTGGTCAATGGCCCAGTTTTGTGACCGGCTTGAAAGAGTTGGCCAAGGATAAAGACTATGTAGTGGATTTGCTGGGACAACTCGAAACTTCTTACCAGACCAAAAAAGGTTACTGGAAAGGCGGCACAGTAGGTGTGTTTGGTTATGGCGGCGGCATCATCCCCCGCTTTACCGAGCTCAAGGATGAAGCCGGCAAGCCGATTTACGAAGACTGCACCGAATTCCACACCCTGCGCGTAATGCCGCCTCCCGGCATGCACTATGATACCGATACGCTGCGCAAATTCTGCGATATCTGGGAAAAGCACGGTTCCGGTCTGATTGCGTTCCATGGCCAGTCCGGCGACATCATGTTCCAGGGCGCGACCACCGAGAATGTGCAGCATGCCTTTGACGAAATCAACGAGATGGGCTTTGACCTCGGCGGCGCCGGCCCGGCAGTGCGCACCTCGATGTCCTGCGTGGGCGCGGCAAGATGCGAGCAGTCCTGCTACGATGAAGCCAATGCCCAGCGCAACGTTCTCAACACCTTCCTCGATGACATCCATCGTCCTTCCTTGCCGTACAAATTCAAGTTCAAGTTCTCCGGTTGCCCGAATGACTGCATGAATTCGGTGCAGCGCTCTGATATGGCGGTGATCGGAACATGGCGCGACAACATTCGCACCGATGAAGCGATGGCCAAGCAGTGGTTCGCCAAGCATGGCATGGACGAGTTGGTCAACGACGTTGTTGCCCGCTGCCCGACCAAGACCCTGCAGCTCAAGCAGATCAAGGATGTCAGGAAGGGATCGAGCATCTCCAGTGTCGCAGTTAACGACACCCATGCGATCGAGATCGACAATCATGATTGCGTGCGTTGCATGCACTGCATCAATGTGATGACCGGCGCGCTGGCGACCGGTGTAGACAAGGGCGCAACCGTGCTGATCGGCGGCAAGAGCACCTTGAAAATCGGCGGCTTGATGGGGACGGTGATCGTTCCGTTCATGAAGCTTGAGACTGAGGATGAAGTGCAGGAACTGGTCGAGCTGGCGCAGCGCACCATTGACTTCTTTGCGGAAAATGCTCTGGAGCACGAGCGCACCGGGGAGATGATCGAGCGTATCGGCCTGATCAATTTCCTGGAAGGAGTGGAAGTCGATGTTGATCCGAACATGGTTGCGACCCCTCGCACCAATCCGTATGTTCGCACCGACGGCTGGGATGAGGAAGTTGCCAAGATCAACGCCAAAAAGCAAGCCGCCTGAGCTGAGGAGATAAAAAAATGAATCAAGCTGTCCAAGAAAAGCCGGCCCAGAAGCGCAAGCCGAAGGAAACCGGGGTTCCAGACAACAAGAAGTACCTGCATCCGCTGATGGTCAAGAACTATGGCAAGTGGAAATATCATGACCGTCCCCGTCCCGGCGTGCTGCATCATGTCGCGCATAGCGGCGACGAGATATGGACTGTGCGTGCCGGCACGCAGCGCCAGATGGATGTGGGAACGATCCGCCTGCTTTGCGATATTGCAGACAAGTACGCTGAAGGACATGTGCGTTTCACGATTCGCTCCAACATCGAGTACATGGTGTCCAAGGCTGATATGGTCGATCCGCTGATTGCCGAACTGGAGAAGCATGGCTTTCCGGTTGGTGGCACCGGCAACTCGATATCGATGATCGCGCATACGCAGGGCTGGCTGCACTGCGACATCCCGGGTACCGATGCATCCGGCGTGGTGAAAGCTCTGATGGATGAGCTGATCACGGAATTCAAACGCGAGGAAATGCCCAATCGCGTGCACTTGTCCACGTCCTGCTGCGAGATCAATTGCGGCGGCCAGGCTGATCTGGCGATCATCGTTCAGCATACCAAGCCGCCCGTGATCAATCACGACCTGGTTGCCAACGTATGCGAGCGGCCGACAGTGGTAGCGCGTTGCCCCGTTGCAGCGATACGCCCGGCCATGGTGAACGGCAAGCCTTCACTGGAGATCGACGAGACCAAATGCATGTGCTGCGGTGCCTGCTATCCTCCCTGCCCACCGATGCAGATCAATGATCCTGAGTATTCCAAGCTGGCGATCTGGGTCGGCGGCAAGAATTCCAATGCGCGCGGCAAGCCGACATTCATGAAAATGGTTGCGTCCGGTTTGCCCAACAACCCGCCAAGATGGCCTGAAGTCGGTGAGGTCGTGAAGCGGATATTGAACGTGTACAAGGATGATGCGCGTCCATGGGAGCGCATGGCAGACTGGATAGATCGTATCGGCTGGCCTCGCTTCTTCGAGAAAACCGAGTTGCCGTTCACCAAGTATCTGATTGACGATTGGCGCGGTTCACGTTCCACGTTCAATGCTTCCACGCATATTCGCTTTTAATCGGGAGTGGCTGCATGAAATATGGAATTGTCGTTAATGAGGGGCCTTACCAGCACCAGTCCAGCGATTCCGCCTACCTGTTCTGCAAGGCGGCGATAGAAAAGGGCCATGAAGTCTGGCGTGTGTTTTTCTATCACGATGGGGTGAACAACGCATCGAAGCTGACCGAGCCGCCCCAGGATGACCGTCATATCGTGAATCGCTGGGGCAAGCTCAACGAAGAGCATGGTGTGGATCTGGTCGTATGTGTGGCAGCGGCTTTGCGCCGCGGCATCAAGGAGGAAAACCTGGCGAAAGGGTTCAGGATTTCCGGCCTGGGACAGATGGTTGAAGCTGGCGTCAAGACAGATCGTCTGATCGTGTTTGGTGATTAGGGGGAGCGGGATGAGTGATGTAAAGAAATTCATGTTTGTAAACCGCAAAGCCCCGTACGGCACGATTTACGCGCTGGAATCGCTCGAGGTGGTGCTGATTACCGCCGCTTTCGATCAGGATGTTTCCCTGGTATTCCTCGATGACGGTGTGTACCAGCTGAAAAAGGGCCAGCAGACCAAGGGCATTGAGACCAAGAATTTTTCGCCTGCCTATCGTGCGCTGGAAGGTTATGACATCGAGAAGCTCTATGTCGAAAAAGAGTCCATGGAAGCGCGCGGTCTCAGCGAGGAAGATCTGCTGGTGGATGTGACCGTGCTGGGTCGTGCAGAAATGGGCGAGTTGATGGACCAGCAAGACGTCGTCTTGAGTTTTTAGGAGGAACGCGAATGCTACATATCATCAACAAATCGCCACTGATGAACAGCGCACTGGACAGCTGTTTGCGTGTTGCGCCGTCCGGGGACATCTTGCTTATCGAAGATGCGGTCTACGCTGCCACAACCGGCAACGCATTCGAGAGTAAAATGCAGGAAGCGATGAAGCGGTTCAAGATCCACGTATTGCAGCCCGATCTCGAGGCGCGCGGACTAGGGGATCGCATCATCGCCGGAATCATGCCGGTGGATTACGGCGGCTTTGTCGAACTCACCACGACCAATAACAACTGCCAATCCTGGCTTTAATTTTCATTGATATTTAAGGAGAACTAACATGTCCACCATCGAAGTCGCAGGCAAAACATACGAAACGGACGAAGAGGGCTATCTGGTCAATCTGTCGGACTGGAACAAGGATGTCGCCGAGTACATCGCTAAAACCGAAAACGTCGAAATGACCGAGCAGCATTGGGAAGTCATCAATTTCCTGCGCGAGTATTTCGAGGAATACCAGATCGCTCCGGCAGTTCGTGTGCTGACCAAGGCAATCGGCAAGAAGTTGGGGGCCGACAAGGGCAACAGCGAATATCTGTACGGTCTGTTTCCGTATGGTCCAGGCAAGCAGGCGTGCAAAATTGCCGGGCTGCCCAAGCCGACAGGTTGCGTCTGATCCGGTTGCTTAACGGATAGATTACAGCTGACCCATGATGAGCACCTTTTTCGCAATCCTGTTCTACTTTGCCACTTTGGTATTTGTTGTGGGTTTGTTGCAGCGCATCAGCACATATACCCGTACTCCCGCTCCACTGAAGATACCCACCACGCCGGCTCCGACCTCGACCGGCGGAGTGGTGTTGCGGATGACGCGCGAAGTATTCCTGTTTGAAAGCCTGTTCAAGGCAAATCTGTGGACGTGGATTCTGGGATGGATGTTTCATGCCAGTCTTGCCCTGGTCCTGATGCGCCACCTGCGCTATTTCACCGATCCTGTCTGGTCCTGGGTCGTGTCAATACAGCCGTTCGGCATGTATGCAGGCATCCCAATGGTGCTGGGAGTTGCGGGACTATGGGCGCGACGCATCTTCGTCGAGCGTATCCGCTACATTTCCACCCCCTCTGATCACCTGATGCTATTGCTGATCCTGACGATCGGTTTGTCCGGCCTGATGATGAGATTTGTGGTTCATGGCGATGTGATTGCGGTGAAGGGGTTCATGCTGGGACTGATGCATTTCGATTTGCAACCACTGCCTTCGAATATTCTGCTTTACCTGCATCTGTCACTGGTCGCATTGCTTATGATGATTTTCCCGATCAGCAAGCTGTTGCATGCACCCGGATTGTTCTTCTCACCCAGCCGAAATCAGGCCGACGATTCGCGCGAGAAACGCCATATCGCTGCCTGGGCCAAAAAACTGGAATCGGAGGGTTAGCATGGCGGAACTTACCGCACCAGCCTACCGTGTCATTCCCATCGTTCCCGCCTTGAAGCCGGGGGCAATGGAGGGAAGCGGTCCTTTTGTTTCCAACGAAAAGATGAACGAGGCGCTGGGATTTCCCGGCAAGCTGGTCGACGACTGGCATGACAAAGCAATAGCCAAGATGGGCGACTTGCTGGGCAAGTACCGTTCGCTCAAGGTCTATATGGACGCCTGCGTGCACTGCGGGGCGTGTTCCGACAAATGCCATTACTTCATCGGCACCCAGGATCCGAAGAACATGCCGGTAGCGCGCCAGGATCTGATGCGCAGTGTGTACCGGCGCTACTTCACCTGGCCCGGGAAATTGTTTCCAAAGCTGGTCGGCGCGCGCGACCTGACGCGCGAAGTGCTGGATGAATGGCACAATTATTATCACCAGTGTTCCGAATGCCGGCGCTGTTCGGTATTCTGCCCTTACGGTATCGATACTGCAGAAGTGACGATGGCGGCACGCGATATCCTCGATTCCGTCGGCTATGGCCAGAAGTACGATATCGAAATCATCGGCAAGGTGCACAAGATCGGCAACAACCTCGGCCTGCCTGGTCCTGCGCTGATCGATACCATGGAAGGGCTGGAAGAGGATGTGAAGGAGGCCACCGGTATCGACGTGCGTTTCCCGATTGATGTCAAGGGTGCGGAAGTATTGCTGATCACTCCTTCGGCAGATTTCTTCGCCGAGCCGCATATCGACAGCCTGATCGGTTATGCCAAGGTATTCCACGCGACCGGAACCAGCTGGACGCTGTCCTCTATGTCATCCGAAGCCGCGAATTTTGGCCTGTTCATCGGCAACTACGAGCAGTTGCGCAAGGTCGCGCTGCGCATCCGTCAGGCTGCACTTGATTTGGGCGTAAAGCGCATCATTGTCGGTGAGTGCGGTCATGCATGGCGCGTCGCTTACAGTTTCTGGAATACCCTGAGCGGTGTGGGCGAGGGCGCCGACCCGGACGACAAGTTTGCCCAGATGCTGCAAAAGCAGCTCGATCACCGCTACAGGCAGCCAACCCATATATGCGAATTTACCTGGGACCTGATAGAACGTGGCGCGCTGACTTTCGACAAGGAAGCCAACGACAAGCACATCATCACTTTCCATGATTCGTGCAACGTGGCGCGCGGCTCCAGCATGGGAGGTTATCCGGGCGGACAGTTCGATATCCCGCGCAACATCATCAAAGCGGTGGCCAATCATTTTGTCGAGATGGATCCGGACACCACACACGAAAAGACATTCTGTTGCGGTGGCGGTGGCGGTCTGCTGACGGATGATCTGATGGATCTGCGCGTGAAGGGTGCTTTGCCGCGCATGGAAGTATTGCAGCAAGCAGCAGATCAGCAAGGAGTAAACTTTCTGGCAGTCATATGCGCCATTTGCAAGACACAGTTCAGCAAAGTCATGCCGATTTACGGGTTCGACAGGAAAATGGTTGGCGGTGTTCACCAGTTGGTCAGCAACGCGATCAAGCTGGGCGAGAAATAACAATTAATTGGAGGCTGGTAATGTCAACAACAACTGAAACTACTCAACCAAAAACGTTTCGCCGCTATAAAGACGGCGACAACAAAGTCCGCCGCCTGAACGAAAAGATCCTGCAGGCGAGTTTTTCTCACAAGTGCCCGACTTATATCCAGTCCACTCCCCCTTGCCAGGGAAGCTGCCCGGCAGGTGAGGATATCCGCGGTTATCTGGCCATCGCTCGCGGCACCGAAAAGCCGCCGGTCGGCGCCGACGGCAAGCCGGCCGTGCCCTGGCAGGAATATGCATTTCGTCGTTTGACCGAAGCCAACCCATTCCCGTCTGTAATGGGCCGGGTTTGCCCTGCGCCTTGCGAGACGGGTTGCAACCGTAATGCACTGGAAGACCACGTCGGCATCAATTCGGTCGAACATTTCCTGGGTGAATATGCGATTTCCAATAATCTTGCCTACCACACCGACGCAAAGCCTACCGGCAAGAAGGTTGCTGTCATCGGCGGCGGCCCTGCCAGTCTGTCCTGTGCCTATCAGCTTGCATTGAAGGGGCATGAGGTCACCGTGTTCGACGACCACGAACATCTGGGCGGCATGATGCGCTACGGGATTCCGGGTTTTCGGACACCCCGCGAAGTGCTGGATGCGGAGATCAAACGCATCATCGATCTGGGTGTGAAGACCAGGATGAATTGCCGCGTCGGTAGCGATATCACCATGGAACAGATACGCAAGGATTTCGATGCTGTTTTTCTCGGCATGGGCGCACAGGCCGGACGCGCGTTGCCGCTCGAAGACAGTGCCGCTCCCAATGTGGTAACCGCGACAGCCTTCCTTAAGGCCTTCAACGACGGTCGTCTCCAGCATGTCGGCAAGCGCGTCGTGGTAGTCGGCGGCGGCGATACTTCGATCGACGTTGCAACGGTTGCCCGCCGTCTCGGTCATCTGGAGGAGTCCAAGCCGACCGATTTCGAGCAGGCAATTGCAGGGCAGATGGCCCATGATGTGGCCGAAATTTCGGTGAAGCAGGGTGCAGAAGTGACGCTGACCTCGATTTTCGCCATCGACAAGATGCAGGCCAACAAGCACGAGATCGAACAGGCGCTCGCAGAGGGTATCGCGATACGCGGTGGTCTTGCGCCGATCGGCATCGTGCGCGGCGCAGACGGGCGCGCAACAGCGTTGCGCGTCATGGAGTGCGAGGCCAAGATGGCCGGCGGCAAGCTGGAAATAAATAATATCGAGGGAACCGAAGAGGATATACATGCAGACCTGATCGTGTCCGCGATCGGCCAAGCTGTGGACTTTACCGGGCTGGAGGAGTTCAACAACGGCAAAGGCGCGATTTCCACGGATCGCAATTATTTAGTGTCGGGACAGCAGGGTGTGTTTGCCGGTGGGGATATCATACGCCCGCACCTGTTGACCACTGCGATCGGCCACGGCTCGATCGCTGCAGATGGCATACACAATTACCTGCTTGGCAAGGATCTGGAAAAGCGCCCCAAGATTGATGCGCACCAGTTCGACCTGATGCGCAAGATGATGGAGAAAGGGCTGGAGGTCAAAGAGATACACGAACCGTTGCGCGGGACATACGCTTCCAATGTTGCGGTGCACAATTTCGACGACCGTTCGGACCGCTATGTGATACCGCACGAGAAGCTGTTCCTTGGCCACTTCGCCATGGTCGCACGCAACAAGCGCAATATCATCACGCTGGACAAGGAAACCGCGCTGGGGAACTTCGAGGAGCGCCTTGGCGTTCTGAATGAACAGGAGACGGTTGCCGAAGCCAAGCGCTGCATGAGCTGCGGCATGTGTTTCGAGTGCGACAACTGCGTGGTGTACTGCCCGCAGACTGCCGTGTTCCGCGTGAAGAAAAACCAGTCGACCCTGGGTCGTTATGTGGATACCGATTACAACAAGTGCATCGGTTGCCATATTTGCGCGGACGTGTGCCCGACCGGGTATATCCAGATGGGCTTGGGCGAGTAATTAAAATGCTGAAGCTGTTTGCTCTGCTGGCTACTTTCCTGATCTGTGCCCCTGCCGGCGCAACAGAAAGCTACGGCATGCCCAAGCTTGATATCGGCAAGGGCGGACACTGTGTTGCACCAACCGAGTGGATGCGCGTGAATCACATGAAAGTGCTTTTCAAACAGCGTCATGAAACAGTCCATCAGGGCATACGCGGGAGCAAGTACAGCCTCAAGAACTGCGTTGAATGCCATGCCAGCCTGCGCGACAACAGTGTGATCGGGCGTCCCGACAGTTTCTGTGAAGGCTGCCACCGCTACGAGGCTGTCAAGATCGATTGTTTCGAATGCCACTCCAGCAAGCGAAGCACCGCTTTGGCCCAGGAGGATACTAAATGAGCGACACGGATGAGCAGCGCAGGCAATTCCTGAAAACCTCGGTCGGGGCGGCGGCAGTTGCGATCGCTCCGGGAATGTTGATGTTCGACATGGCGCACGGGGATACCGAGCCGGTTTCAAGCAAAGTGCGCTGGGGCATGCTGATCGACACTGCGAATTGTGCAGATTGCGACAAATGCGTGAAAGCCTGCAACAAGGAAAATGGTTTGTCCGGCGGCTTGAGCCCGACCGACTCTCAATGGATGCGCAAGGTTGAACTGAAGGACATGCGTACCGGTCGGCAACTCGCGCTGCCGATGATGTGCCAGCATTGCGCAGAGCCGCCCTGTGTCGACGTTTGTCCGACCGGTGCTTCTTTCAAACGTGCCGACGGCATTGTGCTGGTGGACAAGCATCTATGCATCGGTTGCCGCTACTGCATGATGGCCTGCCCCTACAAGGCGCGGTCCTTCGTGCACGAACCGCTGCATGACCAGAAACCCGATGTGCCGCGCGGCAAAGGTACCGTCGAAAGCTGCACGATGTGCGTCCAACGGGTCGACAAGGGCAAGATTCCCGCCTGTGCCGAAGCCTGCCCGAACAAGTCGATCCTGTTTGGTAATCTCAATGATCCCGATAGCGAAGTTTCCAGAAAAATACGCACGGTGGCCTCCACCCAGGTGCGTGCTGATCTGGGACTGGATACCGGCATACGATATCAGGGTCTGTAAATATCTATCATGGCCAACCATTCACCACAACGATTCAAGACCAGACTGTATTACGCATTGCTAGCTGCGGGCGGGCTGGTTGCGATGATGGGCCTGTATGCCGCTCACATGATGGAAAAATACGGCCATATCATCACCGGGATGAACAACCAGATCGTCTGGGGCATGCCGCATGTGTTTGCGATATTCATGATTGTCACGGCTTCCGGCGTTCTCAACATCGCCTCCATCGGTTCTGTATTCGGTAAAGCCGTATACAAGGGCCGTGCGCCCCTGGCCGGTATGCTTTCCATTGCACTGCTGGCGGGAGGACTGGCCGTGCTGATGCTGGATCTTGGCCGCCCGGATCGTATTATCGTTGCAGCAACCCATTTCAACCTGACCTCGGTATTTGCGTGGAATATCGTGCTGTACAGCGGGCTGTTCACATTCGTCGCCATCTATACCTGGACCTTGCTGGAGCGACGCATGAATCGCTGGATCAAGCCAGCCGGTCTCGTCGTGTTTGCCTGGCGCATCATCCTGACCACCGGCACCGGCCTGATTTTCGCCTTTCTTGTCGCACGGCAGGCTTATGCTTCGGCGATATTGCCGCCAATGTTCCTTATCATGTCCTTCACCTGGGGGCTGGCAGTGTTCCATGTAGTGCAGTCGGCGATGTATACCTGGAATAACAGGATACAAGATCCGGTAATACTGAAACGCATGAAGAATCTTCTCGGCATCTTCGTGCTCGGTACGCTTTATATGGTTGCGGTTTATCATCTGAGCAATCTCTATTTCGCGAAACAGACTGCTTTCGAGCATTTCATCCTGCTGAGTGGCGGTATCTACCCCTGGTTGTTTTGGTCCGGTTATGTGGTATTGGGAAGCTTGCTGCCATTGTTGCTGATATATCATCCGAGTTTGGGTAAACCAAAATTTGTCGTACTCGCTTCACTGATGGTCATTGTGGGCAGTTTCTCGCTGCTCTATGTGTTCATCATCGGCGGGCAGGCCTTTCCGCTGGACATCTTCCCGGGTTACGAAGTGACCAGCACTTTCTGGGACGGACAGATCGGGCAGTACCAGCCTTCGCTGTATGAATTCCTGCTGGGTTTTGGCGGCTTGGCCATTGCTTTCCTGATTACCACTATCGGCGTTCACGCATTGAATTTCATGCCGCCGGAGCAAACTCCACAACGAGTATAAGAGGCCAACCGATTAAATTTGCCATGAATCGGATGTTGATCTCAGCAGCGCACAAGTCTTCCGGAAAAACGATGGTCAGTATAGGTTTGTGTGCCGCATTGAAAAACCGCGGGCACATAGTCCAGTCCTTCAAAAAGGGCCCCGATTACATCGACCCGATGTGGCTTGGGCAGGCTTCAGGGCGCGCCTGCAGGAATCTTGATCCGTATCTGATGGAGCGCGACGACATCGTCGCCACCTTTTCCCGCCACAACAAGGAAGTCAATCTCGTAGAAGGTAACAAGGGACTGTATGACGGCCTCGCGCTGGATGGCAGCAACAGCAACGCCGCATTGGCCAAATTGCTCGACCTGCCTGTGTTCCTGGTGATTGATGCGCGCGGCATGACGCGCGGGATCGCCCCGCTGATACTCGGCTATCAGGCATTCGACCGGGACGTCAACATAGCCGGCGTGATACTCAACAATCTTGGCGGCAGCCGGCACGAATCCAAACTGCGCAGCGTGATCGAGCACTACACCGATGTGCCGGTTGTCGGCGCGGTCCATCACGATGAGCGGCTCAGCATCGAGGAGCGCCATCTCGGCCTGATGCCTAGCAACGAATCGCATTTGGCAACGGCAAAGATCAGTCAGATAGGCGAAGCCATCTCTCGACAGGTCGATCTGGACAAACTGCTCGAATTTTCGAATAAGAAACCACTCGCTGTTCCGCACAAGGCAGAGGTGAGTCCGCTTGTCTCTGGTGAGAAGGTTCGCATCGGTATCGCGCGCGACCGCGCCTTCGGTTTTTACTATGCCGATGACCTGGATACGCTGGAAGCGGCGGGTGCCGAACTGGTGCCGTTCGATACCTTGCGCGATGCGCGGCTACCGACCGTTGATGCACTGTATATCGGCGGCGGTTTCCCCGAGACCTGTGCTGCCGAACTGGAGGCGAACGCCTCATTGCGCGAAGAGATCAGGCTGGCCATCGAAAAAGGCATGCCGGCGTATGCCGAATGCGGCGGTTTGATGTATCTGTCGCGCGGGATCGAATATCAGGGGCGCACCTACCGGATGGTCGGCGCGATTCCCGGGGATGTGAAGATGCATGACAAACCCATCGGACGCGGCTATGTGCATCTAAAGGAAGACGAAGCACATCCGTGGCCGCGTCCCAATACAATAGCCAGGCAGATCAAGGCGCACGAATTCCATTATTCCAGCCTTGTAAATCTTCCTCAGGACAGCCGGTTCGCTTACCGCGTCGAACGTGGTTACGGCATAGATGGAAGCAGGGATGGCCTGATTTTGCACAATCTGGTCGCATCCTATACCCACCTGCGAAGCATCGGCAGTTGCTATTGGGCGACCCGCTTTGTCTCCTTCGTCCGGAGACAACGGGAACAGCAGCATTCCGGAACGACTTCAGAAAATGAGAAAGCGCAATGACACAACAATGCTATCAGGCTGCCGTTGCAGCGATAGACCAGGCCAATGCGGAAGATCCGAACAGGGAAGTTGCCGACGGCAAGGAGTATCCGAAGGAATTGCTTTATTCGCAGCGCATGACCGAGATGCAGGAGCGCTATATTCCCGACGCATCTGAAGCGGTGAAACTCGCCGTGCGCGCCCAGCATATCCAGCGCTGGAAGATTCCGCGCAGCAGCTACCCCATGGACAAACAGGGTTATCTGCAATGGCGCACCGGGCTGTACAAGTTTCACGCCGATACTACCGGGGAAATCATGAAACAGGCAGGCTATGACGACGAGATGATAGAGCGCGTCAGGAAGATTGTGGGCAAGAAGGGGTTGAAAGTAAATCCCGAGACACAGCTGATGGAAGATGTGGTTGACCTGGTGTTCATCGAGCATTACCTGACCGGATTTGTCGCGCAGCACCCGGAGTACGACGAAGCGAAGTGGATACCGATCATACGCAAGACCTGGCAGAAAATGTCATCGCGAGCCCATGAATTCGCGCTTTCCGGCAATATCAGAATGCCGGAGGCGCTGGTGCCGCTGATTCTGAAAGCGGTGAAGTGATGGATTATTTGCCCATTTTTGCGGATGTACGCAACAAGCTTTGCCTGGTAGTGGGCGGCGGCGAAGTCGGCAAGCGCAAGGCGGGTGTGCTGATCGAGGCCGGCGCACGGGTGCGTGTGGTAGCGCCACAGATCGACCCTGCGCTTGTCGAGCAGCCGGGCGTCGAGGCAATCGTTTCCGGTTTCGAAGCGCGCCATCTCGACGGCGTGATGCTGGTCATTGCGGCGACCAATCAGCGCAGCGTAAACCGGCAAGCTTCCGAGCTGGCGCGCGCGCGCAACATCCCGGTGAACGTGGTGGACGATCCCGAGTTGTGCAGCTTCATCATGCCTGCCATCCTCGACCGTTCTCCGCTGATGGTGGCCTTCTCCAGCGGCGGCGCGTCGCCGGTGCTGACACGCCTGATGCGCGGCAAACTCGAAACCATGATCCCGCAGAATTACAGCCGGCTGGCCGGATTCGCTGAACACTACCGTGAACGGGTCAAACAGCACGTCACCAATCCGGCAAAGCGCCGCATCTTCTGGGAGAATGTGCTGGAAGGCGTGATCGCCGAAAAAGTGCTGAGCGGCGATGAACGCAGTGCGGAGACGATGCTGCTGCAGATGCTGGAAAACGAAGACAATATCCAGCGCGGCGAAGTGTATCTGGTTGGTGCCGGTCCCGGTGATCCGGATCTGCTGACGTTCCGCGCATTGCGTCTGATGCAGAAGGCAGATGTGGTGGTTTATGACAATCTGGTGACCAAGCCGATCGTCGACATGACGCGGCGCGATGCAGAGCGCATTTATGTCGGCAAGAAGCGCAACGACCATACTTTGCGGCAGGAAGAAATCAACGAGCTGCTGGTCAGGCTTGCCAAGCAAGGAAAGCGCGTATTGCGCCTGAAGGGCGGCGACCCGTTCATTTTCGGGCGGGGCGGTGAGGAAATCGAGACGCTGGCTGCGGAAGGCATTCCATTCCAGGTCGTTCCGGGCATCACTGCTGCGTCCGGCGTTTCTTCCTATGCCGGGATTCCATTGACGCACCGTGATCATGCCCAGTCCTGCATATTCGTTACCGGCCACCTGAAAGATGGCAGCATGGATCTCGATTGGGATGCGCTGGCACGCCCGAAACAGACCATCGTGGTTTACATGGGATTGCAGGGACTGGCAACGCTGTGTGCCGAACTCGTTGCGCACGGTTTGCCGGGCGATACGCCCGCCGCGATCGTGCAGCAGGGCACCACGAAGAATCAGCGTGTCATTACTGGAACACTTGCCACATTGCCTGAAAAAGCTGAGGTTGAGCAGTTGCATGCGCCGACGCTGATCATCGTTGGCGGTGTCGTGACATTGCGGCGTAAACTCGCCTGGTTCAATCCGGAAAATCCCGAATAAACGAAAATTGAAAACCGCATTTTAACGAGCAGCGAAGGGTGAACATGATGAATAAACTGGTGCTGAAAAATTTGCTTCTGTCTGCATTGCTGTTGCTGGGCATCAGCAATGCAATGGCCGATGATGTAAAATTGAAACCGTTCGTGCTTGCCTCGCAGGGTGCAGGGACGATAGCTGAAAAAACCGATCAGGCAAAAGCGGCACTGACTGCCGGCGGCTTTACCGTGGTGGGCGATTATTCCCCATATGCCGATGCCGAGATACTGATCGTCACGAATGACGAGCTGAAAAAAAATGCCGCCGGATCGGAACATGGCGGTTTCGGCGCGATCCAACGAGTGGCGATCACCAAGGTTAACAACGAAATTCAGGTGAGTTACACCAACCCTGTCTACATGGCGAATGCTTACCGCATGAAAGGTGACCTGAGCGGTGTTTACGCCAAACTGGCCAGCGCGCTGGGCAAGGTCAAAGAATTCGGTTCTGCGAAGGGCATGACGGCCAGCCAGACGCGCAAATATCATTACATGTTCGGCATGGAGTATTTCAATGAACCGAGTGTGCTGGCCGAATATCCGAGTTATGAAGATGCTGTCAAATCGGTGGATGCGAAGCTTGGCGACAACAAGAACGGGGTCAGCAAAGTCTATCGCGTGGATATCCCGGGAAAGCAGGAGACGGTATTTGGTGTCGCGATGAAAGCGCCGAGCGAAGCCGATAAATACATGGATGACAAATACATCATGAGTGAAATCGACTTTCATGATCTCAGATCGACCGCGCATCTGCCCTACGAGGTGCTGGTTTCAGGCAACAAGGTGTACGCGCTTTATGCCCGTTTTCGCATAGCAATCAACTTTCCCGATCTGAGCATGATGGGAAAGCACAGTTTCATGAACATCATGAAAACGCCCAACGCGATACGTGATGTTCTGCAAAAGACAGTTGAAAAATAACTGCAAATCAGTTTTTGAATATTATTCAGGAGACGGTAATGTCTGAGAGCGATACATTGGGTGATTCTAAACGTCGAAATTTCCTAATCAAGGTAACCTCTGTCGTTGGTGGAGCGGGAGCGGCTGCGGCCTGCATCCCTTTTGTGGCAAGCATGAATCCGAGTGCGGATGTGCTTGCCAAAGCCACCACTGAAGTAGACCTGTCCGGAGTTCCGGTCGGAGGCGTGCATACCGTTGCATGGCAGGGCAAGCCGGTTTTCATTTTTCATCGCACCCCCGAAGAAATCAAGGATATGGAAGCTTCCGACGGCGGGTTTGATCCAGAACCGGATGACAAGCGGGTGATCAAGCCGGAATGGCTGGTCGTGATCGGTATCTGCACGCATCTCGGCTGCGTCCCTAACAAGGAAGGGCCTGGATGGACATGTCACTGTCATGGCAGCCAGTATGACGATAGCGGCCGGGTAGTGCGTGGCCCGGCGCCGCGTAATCTGGCGGTGCCTCCATACTACTTCGTGTCGGATAACAAGATTCTTATCGGAAAATCAAAAGCATAAGAGGCGACCATGACAAACAAAATCATTCATTGGATAGACCAGCGGTTTCCGCTCAGCAGTTTCGTCAAACATGATCTGACCGAATATCCCACGCCGCGAAATCTTAGCTACTGGTGGAATTTCGGTTTTCTGGCCGGCTTCGTGCTGGTGCTGCAGGTTGCCACCGGCGTGTTCCTGGCCATGCATTACAAGGCGGATGTCTCGTTGTCGTTTGATTCGATACAGCACATCATGCGCGACGTGAATTACGGATGGCTATTGCGCTTCATGCATGCCACCGGTGCATCGGCATTCTTCCTGGTGATCTACATACATATGGCGCGCACGCTTTATTACGGGTCGTACCGTGCGCCGCGCGAGTTGATGTGGTGGACCGGGCAGGGATTGCTGCTGATGCTGATGGCAACCGCCTTCATGGGCTATTTGTTGCCGTGGGGCCAAATGTCGTTCTGGGGAGCGACCGTTATCACCAATTTGTTCAAGGCCACGCCATTTTACGGTGAGGAAGTGGTGTCCTGGCTGCGCGGCGGTTTTGCCGTCGGGGACCCGACGCTGACACGATTTTTCTCGCTGCACTATCTGTTGCCGTTCCTGATCCTCGGCGGCGTGGTGGTGCACCTGATCGCACTGCATACTGTCAAAAGCAGCAATCCTAGCGGCATTGACCTGGCAGCCAAGGACAACATCCCGTTCCATCCTTATTTCACCAGCAAGGACTTCTACGGTCTTGGTATATTTCTGATTGTATATTGCCTGTTTGTATTCTTTTTCCCGAATAGCCTGATGGAGCCTGCCAACAATATTCCGGCCAATCCTTTGCAAACACCGTTGGACATTGTTCCCGAATGGTATTTCCTGCCGTTCTATGCGATCTTGCGCTCGGTGCCGGATCTGGTTGGCGGCGTGGTTGCGATGGGGCTGTCTGTGATGGTGTTTTCCTTCATGCCCTACCTTGATCGATCCCGGATTCCTGGCGGAGCCCATTACCGCCCCTGGTACCGCATGATGTTCTACCTGTTCATGGCGGATATGCTGGTGCTGGGATATGTCGGTCACAACCCGCCCGGCGGCAATATGCTCCTGATAGGCAGAATCGCGACGTTTTTTTATTTTGCGCTGTTCGTGTTGCTTCCTTTTCTTTCCAAAAAGGAAGAACGTTGGCTGATACAGAAAGGTCTTCCGCCCGAACTCAAGGAATTGATGGCAAGCGATGCCAAGGAAAAAAGCGAAATGCATCACCGTCGCAATGGAGATAACAAATGAAAAATCTGATCATTACGTTGGTGTTGTGCTTTACTGCTGCTCAGGCATGGGCTGAAGAAGCGACGCTCGAGCATATCAAGGTTGATACCGATCTGCCCGCAATTGCGCGCGGTGTCGATGACCTGATGGGCAACTGCCACAGTTGCCACAACCTGAAATACGTGACCTATCTGGATCTTGAAAAACTGGGGATCGACAGGCAAAAGATCGACGGATGGCGTGGCGACCAGCCAATCAATTCGCCGCTTACCAGCCTGATGTCGGACGAGGCAGCCATGCAATCCTTCAACCTGGTGCCACCGGATCTGAGCCTGATGACCAAGGCGCGCGAGGGTGGCGCAGACTATGTGTATTCCTACCTGTTGGGCTATTACAGCACACCCGACGGAGTGGTTAAGAATCATATTTTCCCGGGAACCAAGATGCCCGACCCGCTTGGAATGAGCACCACGACCGATCATGCTCAAAGGGAACAGATCAGGGCAACGGCCCATGACATCGTGTCGTTTCTTTACTGGGCTGCTGATCCGCATGAGCAGGAGCGCTACAGGCTGGGATACTATGTAATCGGATATCTGCTCATACTGACGCTGTTGCTTTACTTTGTGAAAAAGCAGATCTGGTCGCGTCTGAAATAGCCGATGCCGCCGGATGATGCCAAGCTACGGCATCCGATCCGCAAAGTATGAAATGGAAATGTTTGAGGCAGCGAAAACGATTTATATCTTCTTTAAGGAGCAAATGATGAAAAGCTTAACTTTACTTGGCGGTGTCATTATTGCGCTGCTATCAGTTCCTGCTCTGGCGTCAACTATCCAGGTGAAGGGTGACATCAGCTACAAGGATGATGTCTTTCCTATCCTGCATGACTATTGTCTGAGCTGCCACCAGCCGGGAGGCAAGGGCTTCGAGAAAAGCGGCCTTGACATGAGTACCTACCAGAGTCTGATGAAGGGAACCAAGTTCGGGTCCGTGATCAAGCCCGGTGACAGCTTTACCAGCATCATCATCCAGGTCATCGAGGGTCGTGTGCATGAGTCCATCAAGATGCCCTTTGGTATGAGCGGCGGTCTGGCCCGGGACAAGATAGAGATACTGAAGAAGTGGGTTAACCAGGGAGCCAAGAATAATTGAGACGCGAAAATTCGTAAATATCGCGAAAGGAAACTAAATGACTGCAGAGTTACTTGAAGCGGTAAAAACCGGTGACATCGATGCCGTCCACAAATTGCTGGCAGCCGGCGCCGATGTGAATTCACGCGACAGCGAGGGTAGCACGCTGCTGATGCTGGCTGCCCATGCCGGTAATCAGGCTATGGTATCGGCGTTGCTTGACGCCGGCGCAGAGGTCAATGCAAGCGATGAACGCGGCTGGACGGCGTTGATGAAAGCGGCATATAACGCGGATCTCGACCAGGGATTTGCCGATGTGGTGCAGGTGCTGATCGATGCGGGGGCAGATGTGGAAATGCCGATTGGCTACGGTATCCGTCCGCTGATGCTGGCGGCAGGCTACGGTGAAACCGCGGTGGTCGAAACGCTGCTGAAAGCGGGTGCCGATGTCACCGCGCGCAACGAGGGCGGGTTGACTGCGCTGATGATGGTGAAGCAGAAACACTATGTTGATGTGATCAACATGCTGCATGAAGCCGAACGCGAAGCCGGGGTCGGCGAGGGTAGTTGCTCAAGCAAGAATGCGCCCGGTTCAAACGTGATAACGTTCCTGAAACCGCTCAGTAAATCCTGACAGGCCCAATTCCATTGAGCCTGTTCTGTACCAATTAATGAAAGATATGAATGCCCTATTTCGTGTACAAGATTGTTGAAAAGCCGATTCGGCAACTGGAAAAGCTTGAGCAGCATGATGCGTTCCGCGATGCGTCGAATCGTGCCAAACAGCTGCGAAGCGAACTTTCCGAAAATGAGGTCTGCACGATCAAGGTGATCTTTGCCGAAACGGAACTGCACGCCGAAGATCTGCTTAACCAGATACGCGAAGCTGTTCCAAATCCTCAGGATGACTAGACAGAAGCCATGGATGAGGCAGCCTATCGCCAGGCTCTGACATCGGCATTTCCGCGTAATTGCCCGTTTGAAAAATCCATTCTGACCCATTGCGCGGCTTGTTCGATGGCCGTAAAGCATAATATCGCCGAACGCGAACTGGTGGCCTGCAACGATGCCGTCGCGCATCAACGCTGTAACGAATTGCTTGGGCTGTTTCGTCACAACTTCGCGTTTGCACTGGGTAAGCCGCATATCGAAGGGCCGTTGCCGCATGCACAGGAAATGCGGATACAGTGCGGCGGTTTAAAAGGTCTGCAATTCGTGCTGGATGAAAATGCCGAAGTGAGCGATGTTGCCGCGCTGCTGGACAGGGCGCAGCAGCGCTTCGGCAATCTGGACGATTTGCCGTTTTCGCTGATTATTCAACGGGCGAATGAGTTATACAAACGCAGATAATTTTTAATGCGGGCAAGCGAAATGCTTGCCCAGTACCGGAGCAAACCAGAATCATGTCGACACAACCCACCGAAATCAAGTTACACCAGCAGTCACGGATGCTGGAAATCACTTTCAGCGACGGGATCTGTTATCAGCTGCCCAGTGAATTCCTGAGGGTATATTCGCCCTCCGCAGAGGTCTGTGGTCACGGTCCCGGGCAGGAGGTGCTCCAGGTGGGCAAGAAGGAAGTCGGCATTACCAGAATCGTTCCGGTTGGCAGTTATGCAGTTCAAATCGATTTCGATGACGGTCATGACTCCGGTCTTTACAGCTGGGATTACCTTTACAAGCTGGCAAAATATCAGCCCGCATTGTGGCGAGATTATCTGGAACGCGTGGCCGCTGCCGGTGCGAGTCGTGAGCCGCTTCCCGGATCGAAAAAAACCGCAAATAATACCTGATAAAATTAGTCAACATAGTTTAAAATAATGGCTTGTGCCCATAATCTGAACCAGGAGTGAGTGATGAGTTTTAATGAAACAGATGTGCAAAATGCGTTGAAGAATTTGATCGATCCAAACACAAAGAAGGATTTTGTCAGCGGAAAGTCTGTGAAGAACATCAAGATCAGCGGCACTGACGTGTCGCTCGACATTTTGCTCGGTTACCCCGCCAAAAGCGTGTGGGACGAAATTCGTGCAATGGTTGAATCGCATCTCAAAACGGCGTTGCCGGGCGCAGGCAAGATCAGCGCCAACGTGGCCAGCAAGGTAGTGTCCCACGCAGTTCAGCGAGGCGTGCAACTGGTAGAAGGCGTAAAGAACATCATCGCGGTGGCAAGCGGCAAGGGTGGAGTCGGAAAGTCGACAACAGCGGTAAATCTGGCGTTGGCACTGGCTGCCGAAGGCGCTCGTGTCGGAGTACTGGATGCAGATATCTACGGTCCTTCGCAACCTACAATGCTTGGCATTTCCGGCCAACCGAAATCGGTCGATGGAAAGTCCCTGGAGCCGATGATGAATCACGGCCTGCAGGCGATGTCGATCGGTTTCATGATCGATGGCGAAGATACGCCGATGGTCTGGCGTGGTCCGATGGTGACGCAGGCGCTTGATCAATTGCTCCACCAGACGCACTGGGATAATCTGGATTATCTGGTGGTGGATCTGCCGCCTGGTACCGGAGACATTCAGCTGACACTGGCGCAGAAGGTGCCGGTCACCGGCGCCGTTATTGTCACGACACCCCAGGATATCGCGCTGATGGATGCGCGCAAGGGACTCAAGATGTTCGAGAAGGTCGGTATCAAGATCGTCGGCATCGTCGAAAACATGAGCACGCATATCTGCTCGAAATGCGGCCACGAGGAACATATCTTCGGTGCTGGCGGCGGCGAAAAAATGTGTTCGGATTACAACGTGGAATTTCTGGGTAGTCTGCCGCTGGATATCCGTATACGTGAGCAGGCTGATTCCGGCAACCCGACGGTCGCGGCAGATCCAGAGGGAAACATCGCGAAGGTGTACAAACAGATTGCACGCCGTATTGCGGTAAGGGTCGCGGACATGGCGCAGGATCACAGTGCGGCATTCCCGAAAATTGTGGTGCAGAATACCTGAGGAAAGTACGACACTGCAGTATCATGGAATTTTCCCGGTACCATGAAAAAAGCGCGGCAAATCCGCGCTTTTTTTTTCATCCCCGGAGTTCAGAGTAGCGCGGGCCTTTCAGTTCTATGACATTGCCTTCCGGATCCTTGATGTATATGGAAGGACCGTACCCTTCGGCTCCGTATCTTGACATGACTGGTCCCGCTTCAATTCCATGCCCCGCCAGCTCTGAACGGATGGCCGGTTCGTCGAAAGGCTCTACACGCAAGCAGAAATGGTCGAGGTTTAGTCCTCTTGCTTCGGGGGGAATTCCGCCAGCGCGGCCGAGTTCTCCGTCTACAGGAATCAGATCTATGATGGATCGGCCGGCCCGCAATTGCACCAGGCCGATATCGTCCTGCACCTTTTCCACGGTGCAGCCAAGCGTGCCGCAGTAAAACTGCAGCATTCGGTCCAGATCGAACACACGCAGAACAAGATGGTCGATTTCTTGAATGTGGATCATGCTTACAGGTACCTAAGTCCAAGTCGACTGCATCATTTGCGTTTCTTCATGGGCAAATCCACCCGCTTGATTACCCCGTGTTCGGACAGCAGCACATGGTCGCGCTGCACTTCCTTGACCGTGACGCCGGGCTCCACTTCCGCGTTGGTTCTGACTGTTTGTGGCTTTTTGCCGTTTGAGACAAGTATTGCAACGCTTTCTGCCGGATTGTTTGACATCACCACGCCCTTCAATTGAAAATTGCTTGCAACGACCGCATTGGTATATCCGCCAAGCAGTGCAGCTGCTGCATCCAGATTCGGACGAGCCTGGAGATTTTGCGGTGGTGCCGCAATCGCCCGCAGCGGCGAGCTGAATAATTGCATCGCCCAATAGGCAGCCGACACGCACAGCGCGATGAACAGCACAAAACTTGTTACAAGCGGCCAGCGTTTCATATCATTCCCTGTTCCATTTTCTGCATGCCGTCAACGAACCAATTGGTTGATCTCGATAATCGGCATCAGCACAGCCAGCACGATCATCAGCACCACCACGCCCATTGCCAGTATCAATGCCGGTTCCAGCAGGCTGGCCATGGTCATTGCACGGCGCTCCAGATCTTGCTCCTGTGCGTTGGCGGCGCGCTCCAGCATCGCCGGCAATTCCCCGGTCACTTCGCCGGCGCGGATCATGTGTATCAGCATGGCCGGGAAATGCTTGTGCGCCGACAGCGCGCGGGCCAGGCCGACCCCTTCGCGCACATTGTTGGTGGCTTCCTCGACCTGTGCGCGCATTGCGACATTGGTCAGCGTGTCGCGGCTGGTCTGCAACGCGCGCAATATTGGCACGCCGGAACCGGTGGTAATCGCCAGTGTACTGGCAAATCGCGATGTGTTTAGGCTGCGCTCGAATCTTCCGTACATGGGCAGATCCAGCAGCCAGCGATGCCAGCGCATCCTGATTGCAGGATTTTTCAACGCCTGGCGCCAGGCTAAACCAAGCACAAACACTGCCAGCAATACGATCCACCCGTAATGCCGCACGAAATCCGAAACGTCCAGCATCACAATGGTCAGGAACGGCAATTTCTGTTTTGTATTGGCGAACACCGACACGATCTGCGGCACCACATAGGTCAGCAGGAAAATCACGATCAGAAACGCCACCACGGTGACGATTGCCGGATAGGTGAAGGCGAGCTTGACCTTTTGCACCAGTGCATTGCGCCGTTCAACATAGTCGGAAAGCCGCGACAGTACCCGCGCCAGCTGTCCGATCTGTTCTCCGGATGTGACCAGTGCGCGATAGATGTCGGCGAAGTCGCGCGGGTGGCGCGCCAGGGCATCGGACAGCGATGCGCCGCCGATCACCTCGGCACGTATCGACGCGATCAGGTCGCGCGTGTAGGTCCGTTCTGCCTGCTCCAGTAACGCGGACAGCGCCTGTTCCAGAGGCAGGCTGGCTTCGAGCAGACTGGCCAGCTGACGGGTGAACAGAGCGAGCTCAACCGTGGAAAGATGGTCGCCGAATGCACTGTGTTTTGTCGCTCCCGCTGCGTCCAGCTGTGTCTCGATGGCGGCGACCGTGAGCGGAACCAGACCCTGCGCGCGCAGATCGGAGCGCGCGGCACGGGCGCTGTCGGCATTGACTACGCCAGTTTTGCTGGTGCCTGTCGCATCGACTGCTTCATAACTGAATGCCGGCATGCGGTATCCTTAACCGTTAGTCCTTGGTGACACGCAGCAGCTCCGCCTGCGTCGTCGTTCCATCTGCCAGCCAGCGCTCGCCGTCTTCGCGCATCGTGCGCATACCGTTTTGCTGTGCGGTTGCGCGTATCTCGGCTTCCGACGCAAGGTTATGGATCTGCGCGCGTATCTGTTCGGTGGTCAGCAACAATTCGTAAACGCCGACCCGGCCCTGATAGCCGGTATGGCCGCACTGATCGCATCCGACTTCGTGCCAGTATTCGCCGTCTTTCCTTTTGCAGTGCTCGCACAGTTTGCGTACCAAGCGTTGTGCGACCACGCCGAGCAGTGACGATGACAGCAGGAAAGGTTCGATACCCATGTCGAGCAGGCGAGTGACCGCCGCAGCGGAATCATTGGTGTGCAGGGTCGCCAGTACCAGATGTCCGGTCAGCGAAGCCTGTACCGCTATCTGCGCGGTCTCCAGGTCGCGGATCTCGCCGATCATGATTATGTCCGGATCCTGCCTCAGGATCGCGCGCAGCGCTTTTGCGAACGTCATTTCGATGCGCGGGTTGACCTGGGTCTGGCCGATGCCGTTCAGTTCGTATTCGATCGGGTCTTCGACCGTCAGTATATTGGTGCTTGTCGAGTTCAGCCTCGACAGGGCGGCATACAGCGTGGTGGTTTTGCCGGAACCGGTCGGGCCGGTGACCAGCACGATGCCGTGCGGCTGAGAGATCAGCCTGTCGAATTGTGCCAGCACCTCCGGACTCATGCCCAGATTGTGCAAGTCCAGCCGCCCAGCCTCCTTGTCGAGCAGCCGCAGTACCGCACGCTCGCCGTGCCCGGTCGGCAAGGTCGAGACCCGCACGTCGACCGGTTTTCCGCCGACGCGCAGCGTGATGCGGCCGTCCTGCGGCAGGCGTTTCTCGGCGATGTCGAGCTGCGCCATGATCTTGATGCGCGAAATCAGCGAGGCATGGATCGCCTTCTTTGGCCTGACCACGTCGCGCAGGCTGCCGTCGATGCGGAAGCGCACCACCGAAACCTGTTCGAACGGCTCGATGTGGATATCCGATGCACCTTCACGCAATGCCTGGGTCAGCAGCGCGTTGATCATGCGGATCACCGGCGCATCATCGGCCGATTCCAGCAGGTCTTCGACCGCCGGCATGTCCTGCATCAGCTTGTTCAGATCGAGATCGGATTCGTATTCGTCGATGACCTGTGCGGCATCGCCTCCCGAACCGGCATAGGCTTTGGCGATGGCCGCGTCGAGCTCGGTGCGCGGCAGGGTTTTCAGTCTGACTTTTCCGAAACAGCGACTCACTTCCGCGATTGCGGTCGGCGCGGTTGCGTCCGATATCCAGACTTCGACAGCGTCGTCCGCTGCGCCGCTGCGCTGAGCCAGCAGCGCGAAGTCGCGGGCGTATGCGTAGGGGAGCAAGCGAGCATCCGTCACGTAGTTACTCATCGCTATTCGCTACTGCGGCGCAGCCGCGGGAGACTGTTGAGCGTCGGGTTTCTGTGATGGAGTCTGGGGCGTGTTGGCCGGCGCCACGGGTTCAGCCTGTTTGTAAAGGGGGCCGCCAACCATTCTACCGTCCTGAAGCGGTGGCAGCTGCGGCCCTTCGCCGGAGAACTGGGGCGACCCTTTTCCAGCGATTTCAGAACTGCGGATGTAATCGTAGCGATCCGCAGCCAGGTCCACGCTCTGTTCGTTGGTGCGTATGATGGTCGGCCGCAGGAACACCATCAGGTTGGTTTTGACGTGCTTTTTCGTCTTGTAGCGGAACAGGCCGCCGATGATCGGAATGCTGCCCAGCAGCGGCACCTTCTCGACGCTCTCCTGCATGTTGTCGTCGATCAGGCCGCCGAGCACGATGATCTGGCCGTCGTCCACCAGCACGTTGGTATCGAGCGAGCGCTTGGTGGTGGCGAGTCCGGCGCCGGCGGTGTTAACGGAAGTATCGATACCCGACGTTTCCTGGTAGATCGCCATCTTTACCGTGCCGCCTTCCGATATCTGAGGTTTCACTCGCAGCGTCAAACCGATATCCTGGCGCTCGACCGTCTGGAACGGGTTGACGGTCGAACTGCCTGCCGACGCTGCGGTGGTGTACTGGCCGGTAATGAACGGTACATTCTGGCCAACGATGATCTTCGCTTCTTCATTGTCCAGCGTGATCAGGTTGGGCATCGACAGGATGTTTGCGCTGCTGTCCGACTCGAGTGCATGAGCCAGCGCGCCCAGACCGGTCTTGTTGAACACGCCGAGAGTCAGGCCGTTTCCGGGCGGAAGTATGGAACCGGCGGCATTTGCCGCGGCCTGGCTGATCAGGTTGTTGCCGCCGCTGCTGAAACCGGTCAGTGCGCCGACACGGGTAGTCGTGTTGGCATCTCCGGACAGGCCGGCCCATTGCACACCCAGTTCGGCTGCCTTGGTCGCCGATACTTCGACGATCAGCGATTCGATATAGACCTGGGCGCGGCGCGCATCGAGCTTGTCGATCACGTTGCGCAAGTCGCGGTAAACCGGTTCGCTGGCGGTGATGATCAGCGTATTGGTAGTCGGGTCGGCCTGGATGAATCCGGCCGAGCCACCGCTGGACAGCACTGCCTTGGCGAGGGTGTGGGATGGCGGCACCGATGGAGGTGCAGATCCCGCATTGGTCACCGAAGTGTCCGACGACACCACCGCGCGCAGGGTTTGCGCAAGCTTGGTCGCTTCGGCATTTTTCAGGTAGACCACATGCACATTCCCCGGTTGTGCAGTCGGCTGGTCAAGCTTTTTGATCAGCGCTTTTGCGAGGTCTGCGCGGGCCGCCGAAGGTGCGCGCACGACGACCGAGTTGGTGCGCGGATAAGCCAGCACGCTGATCGCATTTGCTGCGGGCGTACCGCTGGTCTCGAGCAGCCGGTTGACCATCACCGCGATATCGGTGGCGACTGCGTATCGAATGGGTACCACCTCCAGTTCCCTGTTCTCGGGGCCATCAAGCGCTGCGATGATCCTGCCCAGCCGTACCAGGTTGTCAGCGTAATCGGTGATGACCAGTGTGTTGCTGGCCGGGTTGGCATTGATGGTGTTGTTGGGCGAGATCAGCGGACGCAATACCGACACAAGGTTGGCCGCGGATTCGAAATTCAGCCGGAACACCTCGGTTGCGATCTGGTCGCCGCGCACTCTGCGGCCGGCTTTGGCCTGAATCGGGCCCGCCTGCAGCTTGGCTTCCGCTTCTGGTACCACTTTGCTGTAGCCGCTGCCGCTGACGATGGTGTAGCCGCGCAGGCGCAATACCGATCCCAGCAGCTGGAGTGCCTGAGACTTGGTGAGCGGTTTCTCGGATACCAGGGTGAGTGTGCCCTTGACGCGCGGGTCGATGATGAATGTGGTTCCGGTGTAATCGCCGACCGCGGCGATCACCGATTCGATGTCGGCATCGACGAAATTGAGCGTACCCTTGTTTGCACCGGCATCCCTGTTCGCAGCCATATTCCTGTTCGACACATTAATGCTGTTTGAAATGGCTGTCTGACCCGTGGCAGGGGTTGGGGCGGTACCGGAAGCACCGTTCACGGCGGACTGGCCGGCTGTGGAAATTTCCTCAGTGCCGGAGTTTTGCGCCAGCGCCTGCTGCAGGGTCGCTGATGCGAACAGCAGGATGATTGCGGCACTGCAGCTGCGCCATGCTGATGATAGGAATGATCCTGACAATGTTCCGCTGTAGTGCAATTTGTATTTTTTCATTTGAACTCTAGCGCAATTACGTCTTTGCCGCCGGTCTGGCGGCGCTGTCCCAGCAAATTCAGAAAATTCGCCAGCCTCTGTTCCTGACCCGTTTCTGCCTGCGCCGTTCCGGAGAACTGCAGGCGCCCATCGCCAAAGCTGCCAGAACCGCTCAACAGCATCGGCCCGCTGATGGTTCTTAGTTTCACCTCGGCCTGTGTTTCGTGCCAATCCAGCTCCAGATCATAACTGCCCAGCGGCTTGACAGCGGACATCCGTGAACCGATATCCTTCATTTCGAGGTGCATCGTCCCGGCAATCCCGAGTGTACCGTGCTGCCGCGTCAATTGCAGCGTTTCCCATGAAAGACGCATCTGGCCGGACGGCTGTATCGTGTTCAGCGGCGCACCAAGTGCAGCCAATCGTTCTGCGGGCAACAGCATTGCCCCGGGGCTCACCGTCCATTGCCGCCAGTTGCCTGTCACGGTAACCGGCTGTGACAGTACTGCATCATTATCCAGTTCTACATGGACCTGAGCCAGCAATATCGAAGGTGATATTCGCCACGAGAAGCGTCCCGGCAGCAGCGGCGTCAGAGGATCGTCGCCGCTGGGCGCGCCTCCGATGAAGGCCGAACCGCGCCACAATGTGCCATGCGCATCACCCAGCGTCAAGCGGCCCGCGGTTTGCTTTTCCACGATTGCGGCTATCCATTCCGCAGGAAAGAACACCACCATGGTGAGCGCGATGCTGATAGCCCCTGCCAGCGACCATATTGCGAAGCGGCGCATGTTTAATCCGCAATTTGCGATGATTGCATCAATCAGTCCCGGCCCGGCGCAACGTAATCGTCGCGTTGACATTGTCGGGTTTCGGCAGCGCAACGATATCAGCATCGGTTACCGTAAGCATTGTGGTCCTTTGCATGTCGTCCAGCCAGAACAGCATGCTGGCGAAAGAAGCCGAGTTGAGCTGGACCTTGGCAAAATCGCCGTTCAGCAGCACGTCCTGCGCCTTCAGACCGTTGCGAGCAAGCGCTGTTTCGATGCCTTCCCGGGTCATCGCTGCGGGCGGCACAACGGGCGTTGCCGATAGCTGCTCAGCCTGTTTTGCCATTGCGCGCAGCTGCGCCACCTGCTGGCGCAACACGGGCAGATCCCTGTTCAATTGTTCGCGTCCTGTCAGGGCAGGATCGATCAGCACTGAGTAAACCAGGCCAAATGCAACCACAAGTGCAGCCAGCGCAAGCAGGCTCCGCTCGCGCTCGTTGCGCGCTGCCCAGAATTCTGTGAAGGCCTGGCGGGACCGATTGATCAGGTCGGCAAGATTCATTTCATGCTCCTGATTTGCCAGACGACTGCGCCAGGTTGTCCAGACACCGCGCCGGGAGTTGCCAGCGTAAGAATGAGATTGCGCTTCGCCAGTGCTTCGCGCATCTGTTGTGTCGGTGCATTGCTGCCCGCTTTCAGGCTAACCGACAGGCTGCGGTCGTGATATTTGATCGCGGTGATAGCGCCCGGTTTTCCTGCCACAGCGGTCCAGGCCTGGCCCAGGGTAGCGGTGATCGCGGTAAAATCGTCCGGTGCGGTCTGTCCCGAATTGTGTTTTGCAATCGCGATTTTCTGCTGCATTTGTGCGATCGGATCGATGATCACGGACTCCTTCGGGTACGCCGACTTGTAGATCTGGATCATCGCTGCGCGCAATGTGCGGGATTCGCTTTTCATTTTCCACCAGCTGACATTCAATGCGGCTGCATTGACGAGCAGAACTGCGGCGGCCAGCGCCAGCGGCCAGCGCCATGGCTGCCAGTCGATTTTCCGTACTGTTGCCTTGTCCAGTCCCTGCATCAGATCCAGCGTCGCTGTGCCTGCACCGGCAATCCAGTGCGACCAGCTGTCGGCAGAAACGCTGATGTGCTTGCCCGATTCGACCGATTCGTTGACGATTTCCTGATAAGCGCGCACCCAGGGTTGTGGCACATACAGCGTGACCGTCGTCTGTGGAACCACGGTGGATAAAGTCTGGATGGCCTCCTGCACCGCAGACCGATTCTGTTCCGCTTCTCCGCCCTGGTTAGTCGCAGGCGTGATCGCCAAGCCGATACCTTCCTGTTCAGAAAGGCGCAATGTCATGTCGATCACGATATTCTGGTCTGCCTCCTTCCGGTCAAGGATTGCGGCGGTCACGCTGCCCGGCTGCTCGCCGGGATAGGGCAGGCACAGTTGCGCCGGTACAGCCGAGATATGGCGGGCGCCGAGCGATATCAAAACATTTGTCAGCTTGTCCAGCCACACGCGCTGCATTACCGCGATGGTTCGCATACCATCATGTGTTCCCCCTGCGACAACAACGCAGTCGGACGTATCGCTGATCAGCCGGTCTTCGACCAGATTGGGCAAGGCCGCTTTCAGCCTGGCGGGCGAAAGTGGCGGTACCTGCATACGCAATATCGTTACATCGCTTGCGGCCAGCAGCAGCACCACACGTTGCGATCCGGCCACGATATCGGCCAGGTCGGCAAGGGCCGTTGTTCCCTCGCGTTCGATTGCGCTGTCATGCGAAACCAGCGCGAACGGACAGGACAGCGCAGGCCAATGCGGCGCGGCGTCGGCAGCAGCCCTGGAAGGCAATCGAATATAGAATGTGCTCAAGGTTTCTCGCTAATCGGCTCAGTATTCCCGAATCCAGATCAAATTGGTGTTAATGCCATTGCGTTCGATCAACGCCTGAATATCGGATTCGGCGCGGTTGATGCGTACTTTACCATTGACCAGAAAATAATTGGTCGAAACCGAAACGTTTGCCACGATCAGACGATTTGCATGCAGCAGCAGCATGAAATCCCCGGGATTCCGAAAGGTTGCGGTGTTGCGGCTGGCAACCAGCGCTGCAGCGTCGGAAAGCGAAAGCGTGCTGATCGCGGCCAGTACTTCGGCAGGGGCGGTATTCACGTTGACCGGGGTGGCATGTGGCAGGAAGATTACATCGTCCCTTATCCTGTCCAGCATTTTTGCAGTGAAGCCCGGTACCGCGAGCAAATCGTCCACCTGGGTAAGATTCATCGGCAGCGGAGCGGACTGATCAGCGGCATTTGCATCGGGTTTTTGCTGGGCATCCGCCATCAGGTCTGCCGTTGCCTGCGCGAACGACGGATCGATGCCTGCATTCTTCAGCAGATTTGCGAAAGCGGAGACCTCGGCAGGATTGATTGTCCCGCTGGGGCACAGGTTGGTCAGGTTATAGCGTGACTGGGCATCGCTGATGCTGCCTGACAGGGTTGCATTGGTGGCATCGGAGTCGGCCAGGCCATCATCGACGTATTGACCGAGTCGTGTTTCGGCGAGCGGGGTGGCCCAGGGTTCGTCCAGCGTATCGACGCTAGAGTACTTCGCGTCCTCGCGCAGAATCAGGCTGGCCCAGTCGAGCGCACCGCGCAGTATCCATTTCTTCTGCAACTGCAGGCGCTGATTTTCGATCGAACGCACCTGTACTTGCTGCTGCCAGAACAGACTCGCGACGATGGTGATCGCCAGCGTTGTCAGCAACAGCGCAATAATTACCGCGACACCGCGTTGCCGCTTCATCAGGACCGGGCGAACGTTCATACTGCCCCCAGCAGGAATATCTTCTGCATGCTGCCATCGCGTCCGCGCAACTGCAGCGTGACCTCCAGTCCCGTGGCTGTTGACTGGACCGCAACCGTGCTCCCGATCGTTATTGCTGCATCGGCTTTGGTGCGCCAGCCGCCGTTGATCCACAGGCGCATCGTCATATCGGCCACGCCCGATTGCAGCACGACCGGCGGATTAGTCTGGGTGTCGTTGACGGCGTTCTGCCAGTAGAAATCCAGTTGTCGTAAATCGCGTGTCGCAGGCGATTCGCGGCGTGTCAGCAAACCGTCATTAACCCGGTAACTGATCACCTCAAGGCGTGACGGCTGATTGTCGGCATAAACCGTGCGCACCATCGTGAGTTGCCCCTGGCCGAGCACGAGCGGAATCCTGCCTGACAGTACCGAGGCAGTAGCCAGATGCGCGCAATCGCTTTGCAACTGCGCGAAGGAGAGCTGCATTCCGCGAGTCTGCTCCAGTTCGCCGGTGAGCGCGATGCGTGCCCGCACAATGCTGTCCAGCCCGCGCCAGCCGAGCACCGCAACGAATCCGAGCACACTGATGGCGACCAGCAGCTCGACCAGTGTCAGACCCGATTGCGCCCTGTTTTGCCGCTCACGCATTGGGCACCACCTGGTCGAGCTTGATGATGCGCCGATCGGGATTGTCCGCATCGAATACGCTGACTTCAACACGGCGGAAGTACGGATTGGGTGTGGTGTAGACATTTTCTTCGCAGACCAGATGCAATTCGCCCTGGTTGCAATTGAATCGGCTTTGGCCAAGCGCCGGCCATTCATGGGCAAGACGAATCCGGGTAAGCTGGTTCTCGGCTGACCAGGTCGCCATCATCGCTGAGCGCAAGTCGGCGCTGTTCTGCGTCAGGCTGCCGACCGCACGCAGGCTGGCTCCGAGCGCGGTTCCGATAATCACCAGCGCGACCAGCACCTCGAGCAGCGTGAAACCAGCGTTGCAACGATGCGGGGAATGCAAGGACAGGCGATGTTGATGGCTCATCTTATTCGACGACGAAATGCCCGATCCCGTCCGCATGGATTTCGACCTGGTTGTCCCCGGCGGCAAGCGTCATCACGAAAGGGATGCCGACCGGTTCGCGGCCAAAGATGATGCGCAATGGAGTGGATTGTTTCGCAGAGGGAGGGCTGATCGTCAATATGACCGGTGCGCGTTTGAATTTGCGTTCGCGCAGCAAGTCATCGTGCTTGAGCGGCTGCCATTCATTGTTTTCGAATATCAGGAAGCGGTACCGGTCGGTATCGGCTTCGAATGCAATCGGCCGGTCGCGCAGGATCGCCTCGTCGCGTGCCGATTGCAGCAACAGCGCGATTCGCTGCGCATCGTCCTGCAAAACCTGGTGCTCGCTCGGCATTGCATTTAATGAGACAGCGCCGAGCGTGATGCCGACGATTACCATCACCACCAGCAATTCAAGCAGCGTGAATCCCTGCGGCCGTTGCCGGAACTTTGCGCTCCGATGGGCGCACTTCAGCCCCTGTAAACGGCGGGAGATTACAAGTCCCACGAGCCGATATCGGCATCGTTGCCGACACCTCCCGGCTGGCCATCTGCACCCAGCGAGAACACGTCGACTTCACCGTGAATACCGGGAGACAGGTACTGGTAAGGGTAGCCCCACGGATCCTTGGGAAGTTTCTCGATATAGCCGCCGGTTTTCCAGCCGTCTGCTGCAGGGCCTGTGGTCGGCTTGGTGATCAGCGCCTGCAGCCCCTGCTCGGTGGTCGGGTAGCGTTGATTATCCAGCTTGTAGAGTTTGAGCGCCTGCATGATCGTCGCAATATCCTGCTTGGCCGCGATGATGCGAGCATCGTCGGTGCGCCCCATCAATTTGGGTACGATCAAAGCAGCCATGATGCCCATGATGACGACTACCACCATGATTTCGATCAGGGTAAAGCCGCGCGCACGTGCTGAAGCAGGATTACGATAAGGAACAATATAATCGTTTGGCATGAGTCTCGAATTTCAGGAAAAGTGGAATGGCGCTAGTATAAATCCGAAGACGGTTCTGTGTGCCAACATTGAGCGGCACGGAATTTGGATCGTCCGGAGTCCTGCTCTTTCATTGATTGATGCGCTTCCGTGACGGACTATTCATTGTAAAACCTGCCAACGGTATTATAATGCCGGTCCTTGGACTGCGTCCTGCGGAAACGCCGGGCGATGTCTTGTTATTTCAAGTGCGGCATCGCCGCACTTTGTATTTCAGAAAAGAAAATATGCCAGTTATTACCTTGCCGGATGGTTCGCAGCGCAGCTTTGCGCAGCCAGTGACAGTCGCTGAAGTCGCGCTCAGTATCGGTGCCGGTCTGGCGCGTGCCGCGCTGGCCGGGAAAGTGGACGGCCGGCTGGTGGATACCTCGTATCTGATCGGGCAGGATGCCTCGCTGGCCATCGTGACCGACAAGGATGCGGATGGTCTTGAGATCATCCGCCATTCCACTGCGCATTTGCTGGCCTATGCGGTGAAGGAGCTGTTCCCCGATGCGCAGGTCACCATCGGCCCGGTGATCGAAAACGGTTTCTACTACGATTTTTCCTACCATCGCCCGTTCACCCCGGAAGACCTGGTCGCAATCGAAAAGCGCATGGCCGAGCTTGCCAGAAAAGACATCCCGGTCACGCGCAAGGTGTTGCCGCGCGACGAAGCGGTAAGCTATTTCAAGGGGATCAACGAACATTACAAGGCGGAGATCATCGCTTCGATTCCGGCGAATGAAGATGTATCTCTGTACACCGAGGGCGACTTCACCGATCTTTGCCGCGGACCGCACGTGCCGTCGACCGGCAAGCTGAAAGTTTTCAAACTGATGAAGCTGGCCGGGGCGTACTGGCGCGGCGATTCGAAGAACGAGATGCTGCAGCGCATCTACGGCACAGCCTGGGTGAAGAAGGAAGAACTCGATGCCTATCTGCACCAGATCGAGGAGGCCGAGAAGCGCGACCACCGCAAGCTCGGCAAGCAGCTGGAATTGTTCCATATGCAGGACTCTTCGCCCGGCATGGTGTTCTGGCATCCCAAAGGCTGGACGCTATGGCAGGAAGTCGAACAGTACATGCGCCGCAAGTTCATCGAACACGGCTACCAGGAAGTGCGTACCCCGACCATCATGGACCGGACTCTGTGGGAGAAATCCGGACACTGGGAAAACTATCACGAAAATATGTTTACCACCGCGTCGGAAAACCGCGATTACGCGGTGAAGCCGATGAACTGCCCCGGCCATGTGCAGATTTTCAACCACGGTCTGCACAGCTATCGCGACCTTCCGCTGCGGTTGGCGGAGTTCGGCTCCTGCCACCGCAACGAGACATCCGGTTCGCTGCACGGCTTGATGCGGGTGCGTGGCTTCACCCAGGATGATGCGCATATTTTCTGTACAGAAGAGCAGGTGCAGTCCGAGGTGTCGCAGTTCATCGTGATGCTGAATGAGGTATATCGGGATTTCGGCTTTAACGAAGTGCTGGTCAAGCTGTCCACACGTCCGGAAAAACGGGTCGGATCGGATGAGACCTGGGACAAGGCAGAAGCCGGCCTGGCCTCAGCACTGAAGCAAAACACCTTGGACTACGATGTGCTGCCGGGCGAGGGCGCGTTCTATGGTCCCAAGGTCGAATTCACGCTTAAGGACAGCCTGGGCCGCCTGTGGCAGTGCGGCACGATACAGCTGGATTTCAACCTTCCGGTGCGCCTCGGCGCCGAGTTCGTGGACGAAGACAACAGCCGCAAACCGCCTGTGATGCTGCATCGCGCTATTCTCGGGTCAATGGAACGCTTCATCGGCATCCTGATCGAGCACCATGCCGGCGCTTTCCCGCTCTGGCTGGCGCCGGTCCAGCTGGTGCTGATGAATATTTCCCAGGCGCAGGAGGAATATACTACCCGGATTGCGCATGAATTGCGTGCCTCCGGGCTGCGCATCAAACTGGATTTGCGTAATGAGAAGATTACCTATAAAATACGCGAACATAGCTTGCAGAAATTACCTTATCAGCTGATCGTCGGCGACAAGGAGGTGGAAGCAGGTTTGGTGGCCGTGCGAACCCGCAGTGGTGAGGATCTCGGGAAAATGACGCTGGAAGCTTTGCTGCAGCGCCTGCAAACCGAAATTAAAACCGGGTAGCGCGGCTTAGTATTGTCCAAATGGAGATATTGCAATAGCACAAGATAAATCGCAGCGCATGAATGAGATGATTACCGCACCACAGGTGCGGCTCATTGGTGTGGAAAAGGAGCCCCTCGGGATCGTGACCATCGCGGAAGCATTGCGTATGGCCGATGAAGCAGAACTGGATTTGGTGGAGATTTCGCCATTAGCGGAGCCGCCGGTATGCCGTATCATGGACATCGGCAAATTCAAGTATGCCGAAAGCAAGAAGCTGCATGAAGCCAAGCTGAAGCAGAAGCAGATCCAGATCAAGGAAATCAAGTTCCGGCCGAATACCGACGAAGGCGATTACAATATAAAGCTGCGCAACCTGATCAAGTTTCTGGAGGATGGCGACAAAACCAAAGTCACGCTGCGTTTTCGCGGTCGTGAAATGGCCCATCAGGAAATCGGCATGCGCCTGATCGAGCGCGTAAGAGCTGACCTGGAGGACTACGGTGTAGTCGAACAGTTTCCAATGATGCAAGGCCGGCAGATGGTGATGGTGCTGTCGCCTAAGCCGGCTGCCAAAAAGAAGGCTGAACCAGCCAAGGCCGGCCACAGTGAATGATTTTTGACTCGACAGTAAAGGGACGGTCGGGTTGATGCAGTAAACAGTCCCAATAAAAAGTGGCGTACGGGTTAAAAAGTTTTTTCATCGGAAAACACCTCGCGCCATAACTTAAGGAGCAATCATGCCCAAGATGAAAACCAAAAGCGGAGCAAAAAAGCGCTTCGTCGTTCGCGCTGGCGGCAGCATCAAGCGCGCAAGTGCATTCAAGCGTCATATCCTGACCAAGAAGACCACCAAGACCAAACGCCAATTGCGCGGCATTACAGAGGTCCACTCAACCAACACGGCATCGGTTCGCGCCATGATGCCTTACGCGTAAGGAGTAGACCATGCCAAGAGTTAAACGTGGCGTCATAGCACGCGCAAGTCACAAGAAGATTCTGGACCTGGCCAAGGGTTATCGCGGCCGCCGCAAAAACGTCTACCGAATCGCCAAGCAGGCGGTGATGAAGGCCGGACAATATGCCTATCGCGACCGTCGCCAGAGGAAGCGCCAGTTCCGCACCCTGTGGATCGCCCGTATCAATGCGGCTGCACGCGAGCAGGGCATGACATACAGCGTATTCATGAACGGGCTGAAGAAAGCCGAGATCCAGGTTGACCGCAAGGTATTGTCGGACATCGCGGTGTTCGACAAGGCTGCGTTTGCACAGCTGGTGGTGCAGGCTAAAGCCGGCCTCGGCGCTTAACCACGATCGCTGAAATAAAAAGGAGGCTTATTGCCTCCTTTTTTTGTTTCCGGTGTCCATATTGGGATATTGGTAACCAATAATTATTCTGGTAATAGGGATGGAAGAACTACAACATATTCTCGACCAGGCTGTGCAGCAGTTTGCGCTGATCAGCGACGAAGCCGAACTGGAGCAGGTCAAGGCGCGCTATCTGGGCAAAGAGGGCAGCCTGACCGTATTGCTGAAAGGGCTGGGCAAACTGTCTGCGGAAGAGCGTCCCGCTGCCGGTGCGCGCATCAACCAGGTCAAGCAGGGTATTGAAACTGCACTGCAGCAGCGCCGCGATGCACTGCAGCAAAACAGGCTGGCGCAAAAGCTGGCGGCAGAATCGCTGGATGTGACGTTGCCCGGGCGCGGAACAGGGACAGGCGGGTTGCATCCGGTCACGCGCACGCTGGAACGCATCGAGCAGCTGTTCCACTCGCTGGGTTTTGCGAGCGCATCCGGTCCCGAGATCGAACACGATTTCTACAATTTCACCGCGCTGAACATCCCGGAAAACCACCCGGCGCGCGCGATGCACGACACGTTCTACATCGATCCGCAGCACGTATTGCGCACCCATACTTCGCCGGTGCAGGTGCGCTACATGGAAAATCATCAGCCACCGTTGAAGATCATCTCGACCGGGCGGGTATACCGGGTCGATTCCGATGCCACCCATTCCCCTATGTTCCATCAGGTGGAAGGGCTGTGGGTCGACGAACACATCAGCTTTGCCAATCTCAAGGGCGTGGTCCAGGATTTTCTGCAGCGCTTTTTCGAGCAGGACGATTTGCAGGTGCGCTTCCGCCCCTCATTTTTTCCGTTTACCGAACCGTCTGCCGAAATGGACATGAGCTGGAAAGGCGGCTGGCTGGAAATCGGCGGCTGCGGCATGGTGCATCCCAATGTGCTGAAGCACGTCAACATCGACAGCGAAAAATATCTGGGGTTCGCATTCGGCCTGGGTGTGGAGCGCCTGGCGATGTTGCGCTACGGCGTGAACGATCTGCGTCTGTTCTATGAAAGCGACCTTCGCTTTCTCAAGCAATTCAACTGAACTTAGAACATGAAATTTTCCGAAAACTGGTTGAGAACCTGGGTCAATCCGGACCTGTCCAGCGAGGCGCTGGGACATGTACTTACCATGGCAGGCCTTGAAGTCGAGGCGCTCGAGCCTGTCGCACCCGCATTCAGCAATGTGGTGGTGGGCGAAGTGCTGGAAGTGGTCAAGCATCCCAATGCGGATCGCCTGAACGTTTGCCAGGTGAATGTCGGCGAAGCGGCGCCGCTGAATATCGTGTGCGGTGCGGCGAATGTCGCGGTCGGCGTGAAAGTGCCCTGCGCGCGGATCGGCGCGGTACTGCCCGGCGATTTTGTGATCAAGCAGGCCAAGGTGCGCAATGTCGAATCCTTCGGCATGCTGTGTTCCGAAAAGGAACTCGGCCTGGCCGATGAAAGCGAAGGACTGTGGCTGCTGCCGGACGATGCACCGGTCGGGAAAACGTTGCGCGAGTATCTGGAGCTGGATGACAAGCTGTTCACGCTGAAGCTGACGCCGAACCGCAGCGACTGTTCCGGCATGGTCGGCATCGCGCGTGAGGTTGCCGCATTGACGGGCAGCGAACTCAAGCCGCTGGATATCCGGACACAGCCGGTCACCTTGTCCGAGCAATTGCCGGTCAGCATCGCGGATGCGTTCGGCTGTCCGTTATATTGCGGGCGCCTGGTGCGCGGCGTAAACGCTGCAGCTGTCACGCCGGACTGGATGTTGCGCCGCCTCGAGCGCAGCGGCTTGCGCGGCATCAGCGCGGTGGTGGACATCACCAACTACGTGATGCTGGAGATGGGGCAGCCGATGCATGCCTTTGATGTGGCAAAACTGTCCGGCGGAATTACGGTACGCAGTGCGAGCAAAGGCGAAGAGTTGACCTTGCTCAACGAGCAGAACGTCAAGCTGGACGAAGAAGTGATGGTCATCGCCGATGATGCGCGCGTGCTGGCACTTGCCGGCATCATGGGCGGACAGGGCAGCGGTGTGGATACGGCCACGCGGGACGTGTTCCTGGAAAGCGCATTTTTCCATCCCGATGCGATCGCCGGCAGGGCGCGCCGTTTCGGTCTGGCTACCGATTCCTCATTCCGCTTCGAGCGCGGGGTGGACTTTGCCGCGACCCGCCAGGCCATGGAGCGTGCCACCCAATTGCTGGTGGAAATCTGCGGCGGCAGCGCCGGCCCGATAAGCGAGGTGTGCGGCCAGCTCCCGTCGCGTACTCCGATTGCATTGCGCCGTTCGCGCGTCGCCAGGGTGCTCGGCATCGCGCTGGATAACCAACAGATCGCAGCCCTGTTCAAGCGCCTGCAGTTCGACTTCACCGCCAATGGCGACGATTTTAGGGTGACGCCTCCGAGCTTCCGTTTCGATCTGTCCATCGAGGCCGATCTGATCGAGGAACTGGCCAGGCTGCACGGCTATGACCATATTCCGGCACAGGCGCCCGAGGCTGCCTTTACCGTATTGCCCTACAGCGAATTGCAGCGCCCGTTGTCCCAAATCCGGAATTTGCTGGTGGCGCGCGATTACCAGGAGATCGTCAGCTACGCATTTCTCGATGCTCAGGTCGAGCGTGAACTTTGCGGTAACGAGCATCCTGTCACGCTGCAGAATCCGATCGCCAGCAATCTGGCGGTGATGCGCAGCAGCCTGATCGGCGGTCTGGTCGGGGCGCTGCGTTTTAACCTGAACCGCAAACAGTCCCGCGTGCGACTGTTCGAGGTCGGTGCATGTTTTGCGAAGGTGGATGATGAATATGTCCAGACCCAGCGCCTGTCCGGCTTGAGCTATGGTGATGCCCAGTCCGAGCAATGGGGCGTGTCCGCCAGACCGGTGGATTTCTTCGATGCGAAAGCGGACGTGCAAGCCCTGTTCCCGCCACAGGTATTGCGCTTTGTTGCCGCAACCCACCCGGCGCTGCATCCGGGGCGTTCCGCGCAGATTTATTGCGGTGACCAGGTGATCGGATGGCTGGGCGAATTGCATCCGCACTGGCAGCAGCAATACGACATTCCCCGGGCCTGTCTTTGGTTCGAGCTTGATCTCGATGCGCTGACCCGGAGCCGGGTTCCGATGATGAGCGAGATCGCCAAGTTTCTGCCGGTGCGCCGCGATCTGGCTGTTGTGGTCGACGAGGCCGTGACGGCACAGACCTTGCTTGATGCAATGCAGCAATGCTCTGCGCCCTATGTGACCGAGCTTGCATTGTTCGATGTGTACCGCGGAAAAGGCGTCGAGCAAGGCAAAAAAAGCCTTGCATTCCGAGTGTTATTGCAAGATACTCACAAGACACTCTCGGAGTCGGAAATTGAACCTAGCATCGCGCAGCTGGTAGAAGCCCTGCAAAAAAGCGGTGCGCAGTTACGTATGTGATCCCGTAATTAAGGGATCTGGAAAAGGGAGCAACATGACAACAACATTAACCAAGGCCGAATTGGCCGATCAGCTGTTCGAAAAAGTGGGCCTCAACAAGCGCGAAGCCAAAGACATGGTTGAAGCCTTTTTCGAGGAAATCCGTTTGCAACTGGAGCAGGGCAACAGCGTAAAACTTTCCGGTTTCGGAAATTTCCAGCTGCGTGACAAGCCGCAGCGCCCCGGGCGCAATCCCAAAACAGGTGAGGAAATCCCGATTACTGCACGCCGTGTCGTGACCTTTCATCCCAGCCAGAAACTGAAGACCATGGTGGAAAAGTCCTATCATGGAAAACCACAAGCCTAACTCCGAATTACCCCCGATACCTGCAAAGCGCTACTTCACCATCGGTGAGGTCAGCGAATTGTGCGGGGTCAAGGCGCACGTGCTGCGCTACTGGGAGCAGGAGTTCACCCAGCTCAAGCCGGTCAAGCGCAGCGGCAACCGCCGCTACTATCAGCACCATGAAGTAATGCTGATACGCCACATCCGCGATCTGTTGTACGGGCAGGGCTTCACCATCAGCGGCGCGCGCAATCTTCTCGACCACGAGAACCAGGCTGAACATAACCAAAAATCGAAGGACAGCGGATTTAATATCGACGCGCTACGTCACGAAATCAGGGAAGTCATTTCACTGCTTGGGGCATAAAGAAGCAAGCTATCCGGCTGACTTGCTTTTTCACTGGCCTATCTAATTTGTTTTCATTTTAAGTTCAGCAGAACGTCAAAATTTGTGCGCCCAAAGGGATAAAAGTGGGCGCCGGCAAATAGAATTCACTTACCTACCGACCGCTTTCGACCCATACCGGTCATAGCTCTTAACGAATTCGTTGCCGCAAAGCGGACATTGGCGAACTCACACAATCGACACAAAGCAGTCCTTTGAATCAGCCAAAAACAGCACACCCGCACTTGAGCAAGGCTAGAAAAATCAGATTG
>JAJDNO010000022.1 GCA_022340615.1 Gallionella sp.
GCTGACATGCCGCGCTTTGGCGAGCGCGTTCTCGATGAAGGTCACGTGCGGCTCCTCGGCTTCGGCTATGCCGAGTTGCGACTGGGTAAGCACCTCGATACCAAGCGGTTGCAGCAGGAACTGGAATTCGCGCAACTTGCCCGGGTTGCCGGAGGCGATGACGAGTTTTTGCATTTGCCGGATTCTCAAAATGAATGCCGGAGCGCGCTTGCCCCTGCATCGCTGTATCTAGTCTGTCTCAAGCACCGCACGCTGCATACGGATCAATTCGGCGATGCCGTTTTTCGCCAGTTCCAGCAGTTCATCCATCTCGGCGCGGGTGAAAGGGTGGCCTTCGGCCGTACCCTGCACTTCGACGAAATGCCCGCTGCCCAGCATCACCACATTCATGTCGGTGTCGCATGCCGAATCTTCGAGATAATCCAGGTCCAGCACCGGCGTCCCCTGGTAAATGCCGACGGAGATGGCAGCGATGAAATCCTTGAGCGGCGATTCGTTGATCAGCCCCTTGCCGAGCAGGAGCCTGACCGCGTCATATAGCGCAACGAAAGCACCGGTGATGCTGGCGGTGCGGGTTCCGCCATCTGCCTGGATCACGTCGCAATCGATCTGTATGGTCCGTTCGCCGAGTTTCTGCAGATCCACCACCGCGCGCAGGCTGCGCCCGATCAGGCGCTGAATTTCCAGCGTACGTCCCGACTGCTTGCCTCTTGCCGCTTCGCGGCCCATGCGCTCGCCCGTGGAGCGCGGCAGCATGCCGTATTCCGCGGTGACCCAGCCTTCGCCGCTGCCTCTTTTATGCGGCGGCACCTTTTCGTCGATACTGGCGGTACAGATCACCCTGGTATCGCCGCACTCGATCAGCACCGAACCTTCGGCGTGTTTTGTGTAGTGGCGTGTAATTCTGATTTTTCGCAACTCGCGGGGCGATCTCTGACTGGGGCGCATATATGTTTTCCGATAAAAGGTTTAAGGAACTGGGTTCGAACGAATCATGAAATCTCGAGGACATGGCTGACCGGCACGGGCGAGTCATGGCTGGTTTCATTGTCGCCCCAGCGCAAGGCCAGGCCGGTGACGTTGTCGGAATGCCCTTCTTCGCGTACCAACGCAGTTGCAATCAGCTCATCCAGAACGTCCGCAACGGAGCCCGAGGAAAATGCCCGGACCAGCTCAAGGTCGTTGAGCGGCCCCCACAATCCATCGCTGCCGAGCAGCAAAACGTCGCCGGACTGCAGCGCCATGGGTACCCCGTGTTCCATATAGAACACGTCTTCGATCCCGCCAAGACAATGGGTGATATGGTTGCGCTGCGGATGGACGCGCGCCTCTTCGGCAGTGATTTGCCCCGAATCGACCCAAAGCTGCACTACCGAATGATCAACAGTCTTGACCGCTACTTTTCCGTCGCGCAACAGGTAAAGGCGCGAATCTCCGGCATGCCCCCAGTACATCTTGCCATCCTGTATCAGAGCCGCGACGCAGGTTGTTCCGGGGAAACCGCCCATATCCCTGTCGTGGGGAAGACTCATGATGCGATCGTGCGCGAGTTGCATGGCTTGGAGGATGAATCTGTCGGGATCGGCAACACGCGGCTGGCCAACCTTTGCAAACGCTTCGACAAATGTCTCGATGGCCATGCTGGCTGCCAATTCACCGTGCAAATGCCCGCCCATGCCGTCAGCAAGCACCAGCAGCAGGGTATCGTTACTGAAAACATATGCGACGCGATCTTGATTGAATCTGCGATTGCCGATATGGCTGGCCTGGTGTATCGAAAAGTTCATGGTCAGGGCGAAGATTTCACAGACCGTAATCGTAATATAATGTACCGGATCAGCCCAGCCTTTTATTCGAAAGCTTCTCACCATGATATTCAGCATGACCGGCTTCGCAACCGCCAGCACGGAACTCGACAGCGGATCCCTTACGCTCGAACTCCGCGCGGTCAATCATCGTTACCTGGATATCCAGTTGCGCATGCCGGACGATCTGCGCGGCTTCGAGGGCATGCTGCGCGAAGCGATCTCCGCGCAACTGCAGCGCGGCAAGGTCGAGTGCCGCATCAATTATGCGGCTCGATCGGCACAATACGGCAGCACACTGAACAGCACATTGCTCGGGCAGCTGATTGCATGGAACAACGAGGTGAGGGCCGCTCTGCCCGAAGCGAGCAGTCTTGGCGTGGCTGAAATACTCCACTGGAACGGAATGCTTGAATCACCCGCCGTTTCGGCAGACGAATTGCGCGCCGCACTGTTTGACCTTCTGCAAAACGTACTGCAGGAATTTACCGCCGCGCGCGCCCGGGAAGGCGAAAAACTCGGGGATTTTCTGCTGCAGCGCGTGGAAAAAATCGAGGCACTGCGCAACGGCGTGATGCCGCATGTGCCCGCCGCAATAGCCGCCTATGAACAGAAACTCGCCGCGCGACTGCGGGAAGCGATGCAGAGTGCGCCAGAGGACATCTGGGACGAGCGGGTCCGCCAGGAAATCACGCTGTTCGCCAGCAAGGTCGATGTGGACGAGGAGTTGTCGCGGCTTGCCAGCCACCTTTCCGAAATGCGCCGCATCCTCGGACATGGCGGCGCGGTGGGCAAGCGGCTGGATTTCCTGATGCAGGAACTGAATCGCGAAGCCAACACGCTGGGCTCGAAATCGGTCGACGCGGAAGTTTCACGCAGCGCGATGGAAATGAAAGTACTCATCGAGCAGATGCGCGAACAGATTCAGAACCTGGAATAAATACACTGGAGCAATCAATGCCTGGAAACCTGTTCATCATCAGCGCTCCTTCCGGTGCCGGCAAAACCAGCCTGGTACAGTCCCTGCTGAAACACGACCCGCACATTGAATTGTCGGTCTCCTATACCACGCGCAATCCCCGCAGCGGGGAGCAGAACGGCAAGGATTATCACTTTGTCAGCCGCGAGACTTTCCTCGAAATGGCATCACGCGGGGAGTTTCTGGAAAGCGCCGAGGTCTACGGCAACCTGTATGGCACCTCGCAAAACTGGATACGCCAGGAAATCGACAGGGGACGGGATCTCCTGCTGGAAATCGACTGGCAGGGCGCGGAGCAAGTAAGGCGGCTGTTCCCCGATTGCATCAGCATATTCATCCTGCCGCCCTCGCTGGCTGCATTGGAACAGCGCCTGAGGGGGCGCGGCAAAGACAGCGACGAGGTGATCGCAAGGCGCATGGCGGCGGTACGCGAAGATGTCTCGCATATCGCCGAATTCAATTATGTTATTATCAACAATGACCTGAACGATGCGTTGCAGGAACTCGCCGCCGTGGTGCTTTCCGCCCGGCTGCGCAGCATCCAGCAACTGTCGCGGCATCAGGACCTGATCAACCAGTTACAGAAACCGGAGTAAATCATGGCACGTATTACAGTAGAAGAATGTCTCGAACAGATCCCGAACCGCTTTGAGCTGACGCTGGCCGCAGCCTATCGCGCCCGCCAGTTGTCCAATGGTGCAGCCCACCTGGTGGAAAACAGCAAGGACAAGCCCACCGTGATCGCATTGCGCGAAATCAGCGAGGGCAAGGTCGGCAAGGAAATCCTCAACCGCGGGCAAGCTTGATCCTGACTGGATAACATCAACCCGATCCAGGCTCAGCATAAAAATGCATGATCGACTCAGATCTTTTAATAGAGGAACTCTCCGCCTATCTTAAACCGCAGGACGTCGACCACGTTCGTGTCGCGATAGAATTCAGCCGTGCGGCGCATCAGGGACAGATGCGCCAGTCCGGCGATCCTTACATTTCCCACCCGATTGCGGTTGCCCGCATTCTTACCCCGCTGCACATCGATGCGCAGGCAATCATTGCCGCGCTGTTGCACGATGTGGTCGAAGACACCGACGTCACCACCGATGATGTCGCGGAAAAATTCGGCAAACCGGTTGCCGAACTGGTCGACGGCCTGAGCAAACTGGACAGGATCCGTTTCGAAACGCGCGAAGACGCCCAGGCCGAAAATTTCCGCAAGATGCTGCTGGCGATGGCGCGCGATGTCCGTGTCATCCTGATCAAACTGGCCGACCGGCTGCACAACATGCGCACGCTGGATTCGATGGCAATCGACAAGCGCGAACGCATCGCCCGCGAAACCATGGAAATCTACGCACCGATCGCAAATCGCCTCGGTCTGAACGATCTCCACCACGAACTGCAGGACCTGAGTTTCAAATATCTGCACCCGAACCGCTATGCGGTGCTGTCCAAGGCTCTGCAGGTGGCGCGCGGCAACCGCCGCGAAGTGGTCGGGAAAATACTCGAATCCATACGCAGGCGGCTGGCCGAGCATCATATCGAAGCGGATGTCACCGGCAGGGAAAAGGATATCTACAGCATCTACCGCAAGATGCAGAGCAAATCGCTGGCGTTTGCCGAAGTGCTGGATATTTACGGCTTCCGGGTGCTGGTGAACGATTTCGATTCCTGCTATATCGCGCTTGGCGCGCTGCACGGACTGTACAAGCCGATACCCGGAAAATTCAAGGATTACATCGCAATCCCGAAAGTGAACGGCTACCAGTCGATCCATACCACGCTGTTCGGTCCGTTCGGCACGCCCATCGAGATCCAGATACGCACCCATGAGATGCACAGGATCGCCGAGGCCGGGGTTGCCTCGCACTGGCTGTACAAGAGTGGCCATGAGTCGATCAACGACCTGCACAAGAAAACCCACCAGTGGCTGCAGGAACTGCTGGAGAGCCTGAGCCAGAGCAGCGACTCGTCCGAATTCCTGGAACATCTCAAGGTGGACCTGTTTCCCGATGAAGTCTATGTGTTCACGCCCAAGGGAAGGATACTTTCGCTTCCGCGCGGCGCGACCGGCGTGGATTTTGCCTACAGCGTGCATACCGACATCGGCAATCGCTGTATCGCAGTCAAGGTCAATCACGAACTGGTGCCGTTGCGCACCGAACTCAAGAACGGCGACCGGGTTGAAGTTATTACCGCCGCGCACGCCAAGCCCAATCCCGCCTGGCTGGGCTATGTCGCCACCAGCAAGGCGCGCAGCCAGATCCGCCATTTCCTGAAAACCATGCAGTCTGGAGAAGCGGCGCAGCTCGGCGAACGACTGCTCAACCAGGCATTGCTGGCGCTGGGCGTCAAACCGCAGGATATGGATGAAGCGCACTGGAGCAAGCTGCTCAAGGACACCGGGGTGAAATCGCGCCAGGATATCCTCGCGGATATCGGTCTGGGCCGGCGCCTCAACATGGTGGTTGCCCGCCAGCTGGCCAGCATAGGTGAAACGGTTACCAGTGAAACGGTGGCGAATCCGGTCATTACCATACAGGGTACCGAAGGCATGGCGGTCCAGTTCGCGAACTGCTGCTGCCCGATTCCGGGCGACCCCATTGTCGGCGTGATCAAGCGCGGTCAGGGACTGCTGGTGCATACCCACGATTGCCCGACATTGCGGCGCGGACGCAGCAGCGGCGAGCAATGGCTGGATGTCACCTGGGACAAGAACATCAACCGCGCCTTCGATGTCAGTATCAAGCTGCTGGTTGCGGACCGGAGAGGGGTGCTGGCCAAGGTTTCCGCGGCGATCGCCGAGGCTGAAGCCAACATCGAGAACATCAGCTTTACCCACGAGGGTGAGTACTCAGGACTGCACTTCACGCTGGAAGTAAACAACCGCGTTCATCTCGCCAGAATCATGCGCTCGTTGCGCGCAATTCCGGAAGTGGTGAGGATCATCCGGGTAAAGAACGCGACATAGGAAAAGCCTTATAGCCTGTTGCGCAACCAACAGCTGTATCGCGTGCGAGCTGCGCGGCTCCATGCATTTCGGTTTGCTCGCTACGGCCCTGGAGCGTTATTGCCCGATTCGCCCGACCTTCAGGATTACCCCATATCAAACAACAACACCTCCGCCTCCTTCGCCGCACTCAACTCGACCGCTGCTTCATCCTGATACATCAGCGCATCCCCGGCGTCCAGCTGCTGGCCGTTGGCCCGGAGGCTGCCGCGCGCAACGTGCAGATATATTTTACGTCCCGCGGCAATCGGATAATCCAGTGTTTCCATGCCATCCAGCCTGGCAGCCGACACGCGCGCATCCTGATGGATCAGCAGCGAATCCTGGACTGCATCGGGCGAAGCCAGCAGGCACCATCTCGCCAGCTTTGCGTCCAGCGGAAATTCCTTTTGCTGGTAACCCGGCGTCAAGTCCTGCTGGTCCGGAATGATCCATATCTGCAGCAGATGCACCGCCTCGTCCGTGGACGGATTCACTTCGCTGTGCTGCACGCCGGTGCCCGCGCTCATTACCTGGACCTCGCCATAGCGGATATCCTCGCCGTGTCCCATGCTGTCGCGATGCTGCAATGTACCGCTCAGCACATAAGTCAGTATCTCCATATCGCGGTGCCCGTGGGTGCCGAAGCCTGTGCCTGGCTGCACGATATCCTCGTTGATCACGCGCAGCGGGCCGAAATGCACATGTTCCGGATCGCGGTAATCCGCGAACGAGAAGCTGTGCCAGCTTTCCAGCCAGCCGTGATGTGCATAGCCCCGCTCAGTCGATTTGCGCAGCACCTTCATATTCACCCCCGTAGTCCCTCAATAAATCGAGCATCGCGCTTGCCTTGTCCAGCGTCTCGCGATACTCCGCCGCCAGTTCCGAATCCGCGACGATTCCTCCGCCCGCCCAGCAGCGTATCCTGTTTCCGGAATACACCAGCGTGCGGATCACGATGTTGCTGTCCATATTGCCGTCGAAACCAACATAGCCGATGGTACCGCAATAGATGCCGCGGCGGTCCGGCTCAAGCTGTTCGATGATCTGCATTGCTCGCTGTTTTGGCGCGCCTGTGACCGAACCCCCCGGAAAACAGCCGCGCAGCACATCGATTGCATCGCGCCCGGCGGCCAGCCTGCCTTCCACCTTGCTGACCAGATGGTGCACGTTGCTGAAGCTTTCAATCCCGAACAGTTCGGGTACCCGAACCGATCCGGCCTCGCAGCTTTTCCCCAGATCGTTGCGCAACAGATCCACGATCATCAGATTTTCAGCGCGGTCCTTGGGATGATTCTGCAATTCCGCGGCGAGCCGGGCATCCTGCAGTTCGTCACTGCCGCGCGGCCGCGTTCCCTTGATCGGCCTGGTTTCGACCGTGCCGTTCTGCACACGCAGGAAACATTCCGGCGATGCACAGAGTATCTGGGTATCAGGCAGGTTCAGGAATGCCGAATAGGGGGCCGGGCTTGCCCTGCGGAACGCCAGATAAGCGGAAAGCGCATCTCCGCTGGCTGACGCGCTGAAACGCTGTGCGAGATTGATCTGATAGCAGTCGCCCGCTTTCAGGTAATCCTTTACCGTTGCAAATGCCCGGCTATAACTGTCAGGTGTAAGGTTGGCCGTGATTTTGCCGTGCACGCGAAAATTGTCCGGCGGAACTGCTGTGCCTTGCTGCAGGCGACTCATTATCTGCGGCAGAAGTTTCGCCGTTTCAGGGTATCGCTGGTGCGAAACCAGTCGTGCCGTATATTGATGATGATCCAGTATCAGCGCCCAGTCGTAGATACCTATCGCCATTTCGAGTTGCCGTTCCGCATCTCCGGCAGCGTCCGGCCCGGGAATCACTGGGCGCGTCAGGTCATAACCCCACACGCCCAGTGCACCGCCGGCAAACGGCACATTTTCCACCGGCTGGATAGTCGCACCCAGTTCCTCGCGCAGCAGCTCGAACGGATCACCTTCCGCGGATTCAGCTTGCCGCAGCGTATTGCGGGGATGAGCGGTCAGAATGTCATAGCGCGCCATTCCGCCGCTATCCAGCCATATCGCCCAGGGCATGTCTGCGAGCAAGGCAAAGTAGCTTGATGCATCGCTCTGGTAAGGAAGTTCGGCTGAATAGAAACTCATTCTAGATAGGCTGGGATATATCGCTTCTACGATAGCACCATTGGGATTTCAGGGGCAGTACTGACATCGCGTATCGCTCGAATTGCGATGAGAAAAGAAAACCGCATCAACATTGCGTTGATGAAATAAAAAGGCGCACGCACCAGTAAGTGCGCCCAAAACTACTGTGGCAAGCCCCTATTGTCCGACAACATTACCCAGACACAGGGGCTCACTCCACAGCGATGCCACCGACTAGTTCGGCTTGCCGATTCCAGGAGTAGGAAAAGGCCATGTAGCAGCCGGGCGTATAGGCGCCGGTGCGGAAGGTGCCGGTGCAGCTGGCTTTGCGACCGCAGGGGCTGCCGGCTTTGCAGCTGGCTTCTTGGCAACTGCCTTTTTAGCAGCTGGTTTCTTGGCTGCCGGCTTCTTGGCGACTGCCTTTTTAGCAGCTGGTTTCTTGGCTGCCGGCTTCTTGGCAACTGCCTTTTTAGCAGCTGGTTTCTTGGCTGCCGGCTTCTTGGCTGCCGCTTTTTTAGCCGCTGGCTTCTTCTTCGCTACCGGCTTCTTGGCTGCCGCTTTTTTAGCTGCTGGCTTCTTCTTGGCTGCTGCCTTCTTTGCTACCGGCTTCTTGGCAACTGCTTTTTTAGCTGCTGGCTTCTTCTTGGCTGCTGCCTTCTTTGCTACCGGCTTTTTGGCAACCGCTTTTTTAGCTGCTGGCTTCTTCTTGGCTGCTGCCTTCTTTGCTACCGGCTTTTTGGCAACCGCTTTTTTAGCCGCTGGCTTCTTCTTGGCTGCTGCCTTCTTCGCTACCGGTTTTTTGGCAACCGCTTTTTTTGCTGCTGGTTTAGCTTTTTTCTTTGCTGCCATTTTAATTCTCCTTCAGTATTGAAAGTTAATAAGCACAACACTTACCATTGCTACACCTACACCTCCAGCCCGTACTCAACAGCGAGCAAGGGCTAAAGCCACCACCTTAAGTCCCGGTTGCCAGCCTGCATGGGTGTTCGGGTTTCAATCCGTTACATCTGCACCCTTGCGGGAATGGCTGTTACGCTAATCCCAGGACAGCGCGCCACCGGTCTGATACTCGGTAACACGGGTCTCAAAGAAATTCTTCTCTTTCTTCAGATCGATCATTTCCGCCATCCACGGGAACGGGTTTGTCGCTCCCTGGAACAGGACATCCACACCGATTTGCTGGCAACGGCGGTTGGCGATAAAGCGCAAGTATTCTTTAAACATCGTTGCATTCAGACCCAGCACGCCGCGCGGCATGGTGTCTTCGGCATAGGCATATTCAAGTTCCACACCTTTCTGGATCAGGCCTCGGACTTCAGCGCGGAAATCCGCGGTCCACAGGTGCGGGTTTTCCATCTTGACCTGGTTGATCACGTCCACGCCGAAATTCAGGTGCATGGATTCGTCGCGCAGAATGTACTGGTATTGTTCGGCCGCGCCGGTCATCTTGTTCTGGCGACCCAGCGCGAGGATCTGCACGAAACCGACATAGAAGAACAGGCCTTCCATGATGCAGGCGAACACGATCAGGCTGCGCAACAGCTGGCGATCCGACTCCGGGGTTCCGGTCTGGAATTCGGGATTGGTCAGGGTATCGATGAACGGGAGCAGGAATTCGTCCTTCGCGCGTATGCTCGGCACTTCATGGTACATGTTGAAAATCTCGCCCTCGTCCAGCCCGAGGCTCTCGACGATGTACTGGTAGGCATGAGTATGGATCGCCTCTTCGAATGCCTGGCGCAGCAGGTACTGGCGGCACTCCGGGTTGCTGATATGGCGATAGGTTCCAAGCACGATATTGTTTGCGGCCAGACTGTCCGCGGTGGTAAAAAAGCCCAGGTTGCGTTTCACCAGCAGACGCTCGTCGCTGGTAAGCCTGTCGCTTTTCCACAGCGCAATATCCGCAGTCATGTTCACTTCCTGGGGCATCCAGTGGTTGGCGCAGGCAGCCAGATATTTTTCCCATGCCCATTTGTATTTGAACGGCACCAGCTGGTTGACGTCAGATTTGCAATTGATGATGCGCTTGTCTTCCACGCGGATGCGGCCGGTTGAAGCAGGTGCGTTCCGGACGGCAGGATCATCCCTCTTGATCTCTCCTTCATTCGCGTATGCTTCCACGTTGGCAGAAGCTGCATCGAAAGTGGCAGTATGCAGCATGCCCATTGGCATCGCAGCAGGCTTGATCTCGTCGTCAAAATTCAGCATCCTGATAATTCTCCTTTATTCCAGCTTCATACAGCACTCAATTACTGGCAAGCTTCACACTCCGGGTTGTCAATCGAACAGAACTGATTTTCTTCCACGCCGCCGTTGCTTGGAACAGCGTTCAGCGCACCCGCTTTCCCGGTTGATTTCTCCGCCGAGGTCGCACCCATCGTGCGCAGGTAATAGGTAGTCTTCAATCCGCGCAGCCAGGCGAGCTTGTAGGTCTCGTCCAGCTTGCGACCGGACACCCCGGACATATAGATGTTCAGCGACTGCGCCTGGTCTATCCATTTCTGGCGGCGCGAAGCCGCTTCGATCAGCCAGCCCGGCTCCACTTCGAACGCCGTTGCATACAGATTGCGAAACTCCGCGGGCACGCGGTCGATTTTTGCCAGGGTGCCGTCAAAATACTTCAGATCGGCAATCATCACCTCGTCCCACAGCCCCAGCTGTTTCAGGTCTGCCACGAGGCGTTCGTTGATCACGGTGAATTCGCCGGACAAATTCGATTTAACGAAGATATTCTGATAGGTCGGTTCGATGCAGGCCGACACGCCGATGATGTTGGAAATGGTTGCAGTAGGCGCGATCGCGATGCAATTCGAATTGCGCATGCCGTACTGTCCGATCCGGGCGCGCAGCGCATCCCAGTCCATGCTGGATGACGTATCCACTTCTACATAGCCGCCGCGCTCCTGGCGCAGCAACTCCAGCGTATCCTGGGGCAGAATGCCGCGGTCCCACAGGCTGCCGCGATAGCTTGCATAGCGGCCGCGCTCTTCGGCAAGCTCGGTGGAAGCCCAGTACGCGTAGTAACACACCGCCTCCATGGAACGGTCGGCAAATTCAACCGCTTCAGCGGACGCGTAGGGTACGCGCAACTCGTGCAGGCAGTCCTGAAACCCCATGATGCCGAGTCCCACCGGGCGGTGCTTGAGATTCGAATTGCGCGCCTTGTCGACCGCGTAGTAATTGATGTCGACAACATTGTCCAGCATGCGCATCGCGGTATTGACGGTGCGGCGCAGCTTTTCATGGTCGATCTGGCCGGCTTTTTCATGGCCATTTGGATACAGGTGCGCAACCAGATTGATGGAGCCGAGATTGCATACCGCGATTTCGCTGTCGTTGGTGTTCAGCGTGATTTCGGTGCACAGGTTGGAGCTGTGCACAACGCCGGCATGCTGCTGCGGTGAACGGATGTTGCAAGGATCCTTGAACGTGATCCACGGATGACCGGTCTCGAACAGCATGGTCAGCATCTTGCGCCACAGGCTGGCTGCCGGAATCTTCCTGAACAGCTTGAGTTCGCCGCTGGCCGTCTTCGCTTCATAGGCGGTATAGGCGCGCTCGAAATCGGCGCCATACTTGTCATGCAGATCCGGCACATTGGATGGCGAGAACAGGGTCCAGTCGCCACCCTCCATCACGCGCTTCATGAACAGATCGGGAATCCAGTTCGCAGTGTTCATGTCGTGGGTGCGGCGACGGTCGTCGCCGGTGTTCTTGCGCAGATCGAGGAATTCCTCGATATCCAGATGCCAGGTTTCCAGATAGGCACACACCGCGCCCTTGCGCTTGCCACCCTGGTTTACCGCGACAGCTGTGTCGTTCACCACCTTCAGGAACGGCACCACGCCCTGCGATTGCCCGTTGGTTCCCTTGATGTGCGCCCCGAGCGCACGCACCGGCGTCCAGTCGTTACCCAGGCCGCCGGCATATTTCGCGAGCAGCGCATTTTCCTTGATGGCCTCGTATATACCGTCCAGGTCGTCGGCCACCGTAGTCAGGTAGCATGAGGACAATTGCGAGCGCTGCGTGCCGGAATTGAACAGGGTCGGCGTGGAACTCATGAAGTCGAAGCTGGACAGCAGCCGGTAAAATTCCACCGCGCGCGCTTCGCGGTCTATCTCGTTCAGTGCCAGGCCCATTGCAACGCGCATGAAGAAAGCCTGGGGCAGTTCGATGCGCCTGCCCTCGATATGCAGGAAGTAGCGGTCGTACAGGGTTTGCAGACCGAGATAGCCGAACTGAAAATCGCGCTGCGCGTCCAGTTCCGCGGCCAGACGCTTCAGGTCGAACTGCGCAAGACGCGGGTCCAGCAAATCCGCCGCAATACCCTGCTTGATGAACTGCGGAAAATAAGTCGCATAACGCTCTGCCATTTCACCGGGGGCAACTTCTTCACCCAGCGTTTCGCTGCAAATGGTGTTCAACAGCAGACGAGCGGTTACAAAATTATAGGCCGGCTCCTTCTCGATCAGCGATCGCGCGGAAAGCACCAGACACTTGCGAACCTCGTGCAGTGCCACGCCGTCGTACAGATCCTTGAGCGTCAGTCTGAGAACCTCGTCCGTCGAAACCGCGTCACCCAGCCCTGCGCATGCATCCTGAACCAGTGCGGACAGTCGCTCCAGATCCAGCGGGTGCGTCTGGCCATCCTCGCCGGTGACATTGATGACATGCACCGGCTCCTTGTTCTTTGATTTGGCCCGTGAACGCGCGCGCTCTTCGCGGTACAGCACATAGGTGCGCGCGACATCGTGTTCGCCGGAGCGCATTAATCCCAGCTCGACCTGGTCCTGGATATCCTCGATATGCATCGTGCCGCCATGCGGCTGGCGTCGCATCAGCGCCGAAACGACCGTACTGGTCAACTGTTCGACCAACTCGCGCACGCGCGCGGATGCGGCACCCTGACCGCCGTTGACCGCGATGAACGCCTTGGTCAATGCAATTGAAATCTTGGACGGCTCGAAAACCACCACTGAACCGTTGCGGCGTATTACCTTGTATTGATCGAATTGTTTGGAAGAAGCGGAAGAGGATGAGACGGGGTCGGGAACGTTATTGCCATGCTTTTGGGGGTTTGGAATGCTATCAGCAGCGGCATGCAACATAAACTTCTCCCTTGAAATCCTTGTTAAGCCATAAAACCAGAAACCACTATATCTAGTATATTTTTACAGCGGCCGAGCTAATTGTAGTAGCTAACAAAAATATTGCAAGCGAAAAATGCCGTGATGCTTTCATGCAGAAACCACGAGCACGAAATCGTGTTCAGCAAAGACCTGCAAGGTAGCGCGTCCAGTCGAAACTCGCGCCTGGATCCGTCTTGCGCAGCGGTGCAATGTCGCTGTGCCCGGCGATACCCCGTATCGGATAAGCTGCGCGCAATGCCCTGGTCAAACGATCCAGCGCATCGTATTGAACATCGGTGTACGGCACTTCATCCGTACCTTCCAGTTCGATGCCCAGCGAAAAATCGTTGCAGCGCAATGCGCCCTGCCAGCAGGATTCACCTGCATGCCATGCCCGCTGCAGACAGGGAACGAACTGGACGATATGGCCGTCGCGGCGCACGAAGAAATGCGCCGAAACTCTCAATCCGGCTATCTCCCCATAATAGGGATGCGCGGCCGGGTCCAGCATATTGGTGAACAGCCGCTGCACTGCATCGCCGCCGAATTCGCCGGGTGGCAGGCTGATATTGTGTATCACCAGCAATTCGATTGCGCCGGCAGGGCGGTCATCGCAGTTCGGCGACGGAATATATTCGCAGCCGGACAGCAGTCCCGCTTCATCGACGCTCAGCGGCGCGTCAATCCCCTTCATCGACGCCCGCGCCTTGCGGCCCCTTGATGCCAAGCCGCTCCATGCGGTAGCGCATGGTTCTGAATGTCAGCCCCAGCAACTTGGCCGCGGCAGTGCGATTGAACCCGGTCTGTTCCAGCGCTTCCAGCAGCGCCTGTTTCTCGACTTGATCCAGGTATTTCGGCAATGGGTACTTGCTGCTGAGCGCGGCGTTGTCCGCCTGTTCGTGCTCCACCGGCACCAGCAACAGATCGTCCTCCTCGATTTCGCCTCCGGAACACAGTGCGAACGCCCTCTCGATGATGTTTTCCAGTTCGCGCACGTTGCCCGGAAAACTGTAGCCCTGCAGCGAGTGCAATGTCCGTTCCGAAAAATACACTGCCGAATCGCCGCGCAACCGCTCCAGAATCCGCTGCGCGATTTCCGGGATATCCTCGCGCGACTCGCGCAGAGCCGGCATCTGGATCGGAATCACACTCAGGCGGTAGTACAGGTCCTGGCGAAAGCCGCCCTGCCGCACGCGTTCCGCGAGGTCGTGGTGCGTAGCGCTGATGATGCGCACATCCACCGCTTCTTCTCCGGTGGCGCCGATCTTGCGCACCCGCTTTTCCTGTATTGCGCGCAACAATTTCACCTGCATGGCCAATGGCAGGTCCGCGACCTCGTCCAGGAACAGCGTCCCGCCGTGAGCCGCCTGGAAAAAACCATCGCGATCCTTGTCTGCCCCGGTAAACGCGCCCTTTTTGTACCCGAAAAACTCGGCCTCCATCAGGTTATCCGGGATCGCCCCGCAATTCACCGGGACGAATGGCTGGTCGTGCCGGGCGCCGCTCTGCACGATCAGCCGGGCTGCCAGTTCCTTGCCGCTGCCGGATTCGCCGCTGATGTGCACCGGCGCCTGGCTGCGCGCCACCCGCTTGATCAGGTCGCGCACCTTCTGCATCGCGGACGAACGGCCGAGCAGCGCCTTGTCCTCGGATGAACCCGCCTGCGGCAGATTCAGCGCAGATTTAACAAGCGCGCGCAATTGATCCAGTGAAACCGGCTTGCTCAGGTAATCGAACGCGCCCGCCTTAAGCGCGGTGACCGCATTTTCCATATTCCCGTGCGCGGTGATCACCGCTACCGGAACATCCAGGTTGTGCTGCGCGATATGCCGCACCACCTGCAGGCCGTCGCCGTCCGGCAAACGCATGTCGGTCAGACACAGGTCGTGATGCTGCGCCGACAGCTTCGCCGTCGCGTCGCGCACATTTTCGGCGCGATCGACCTCCAGCCCCATTTTGCGCAGCGCCAGTTCGAGCAACTCCAGGATATCCGGCTCGTCGTCCACCAGCAGTACTACCGGCGCTTTTGCACTTACTTTATCTGCCATGTTCACCCATCCCGCCATCCCTGTGTAAGTTACCGAACGTTATGCGGAAACATGCGCCCGCCCGCAACTCGTCGACATGATATTCCAGCCTGGCGCCGTTCGCCTCGCATAATTCCTTGGCAATGTACAAACCCAGACCGGTGCCCTCCTGTGCAGTCGTGAAGAAAGGCTCGAACAGTTTGCTCTGGTGTTCGGCGGATATGCCCGGGCCATCGTCCTGCACCGCCAGCATCACACGCCCATCCTCCTCGCTCATCGCGAGCACCAGACTGCCGGGCAACTTGCGTCCGTAGCGCAGCGCGTTGCGGCACAAATTCCACAGTATCTGGCGCAGGTGGCCGCGATCAAAGGATATCTCGCCCGGCGCCATTCCGGACAACACCATGACCCCGGCATGCCGTTCCGCCAGGTCGAACTCTTCCACGAAAGTGTGCAATGTCGCCGCCAGCTGGAATACTTCCGGCTGCGCGCGATCGCGCCGGTTCAACTGCATCACATCCTGCACGATCTGGTTGATGCGCAGCGTGTTGTCCAGCACGATCTGCAGCAAACGCTGGTTTTTGGCATCTCCCTTCTCTTCCCGCAACAACTCCGTCGCATAGCTGATCGCCGACAGCGGGTTGCGCACCTCGTGCGCGATATTCGCGGTCAAACGGCCCAGCGCCGCGAGTTTTATCTGCTGCGCCTCGGCACGGATACGCCGCATATCTTCGAGAAAGATCACTGCACCATTGTCAGCGTTGCCCTCGATCGGAACAAAGCGCACCCGGGCCTGCAATCCCACATCCAGTTGCAGCGTATCGCGGCTAACGCTCCCGGTCTGCTTCCATAACGCATACTGCCCGAACAGAATCGGAAAGGTTTCCGACAGCGCGCTGTTCGGGGTGATGACTTTCCGCAGCAACTGTTCGGCGCGCGCATTCATTTGCAGGATCACGCCCTCGCCGTCCA